>SCVU01000439.1 GCA_004296785.1 Planctomycetota bacterium | reverse complement strand
GCTCTTCCGATCTCGCAGCGCGAGCTCGTTCGAACCATTGCGCCACATGTCGCGCGGCGCGGGGACGCGCACCTCGATCGGCTCGGGCTCGAGCACGACCGTGCCGAGCCGCTGGCCGTTCAGCAGCAGCTCGACGCGCTGCTCGCGCGGCTCGCCCTCCGCCGGCGGAGCGACCCACGCGACCATCTCGATCGTCCGATCGCGGATGCGCGAGACCGGCAGCGCGAGCACGGCCTCGCGGCGCTTCGACCACACGCCGGGTCTGCCGGCCGCGTCGTGCGTCGTGTACTCGGACCAGCCGGACAAGCCGAACTCGCCCCACTGGTGCTCCTGGCTCGGCGCGAGCGTGCCCGGCTGCTCGACGGACTCATCCGGGATGCGGCGCAGCAGATCGATCGTGCCGGGCGCGAGCGGCTTGGGGCCGGGCGCGCTCGCAGCGGTTTCGTGATCGGCGCAACTGCCGAAGAACGCGAGTGCGGCGCAGCACGCCAGCACTGCGCACAACGCCAGCGCGGCGCTCGCAGCGAGCACGCGCGGCAGTGGGGAAAACGACACGGCGCGGAGAATCCAGCTGGCAGAGGCGGCGCTTCGCGTGGGGCACGCTTGCACCGTTGGACACGAGCTGGGCGAGTTTGTGCGAGGGTGCGCGTCGGCCTGAACACGCCCCGTCGTCGGTCTGCTTAGTCAGAACGTGCGGCGCAGCTACCGAGTTCCTCGGACCGCGAGCGATTGTGCGCGCCGCTTACAAACCGAGCGCGCGCCCCGGAAGCGCGTTCGCGGTCAGCGCGGCGCCGCCGCCGCGATCGGACGCGCCGCGGGCGCGCCGGCGAGCTCGCCGTAACCGACGCCGTCGAGCCACGCGTAGATCTTCGTCAGCGGAACCACGAGGCCCATGTGCGGCACGACCGTCGGGCGCGACGTGCCGTAGTTGTAGATCTTCGAGAAAATTCCGATCAGCTCGTGCGACTCGGCGTCGAAGATCCCGCCGCCGGAGTTCCCGATGTACGTCGGCGCGTTGATCATCCAGTACGACTTGCCGTCGACCTCGTGCTGGACCGAGGAGACCTCGCCGAGCGTCGGGATCGGATCGTTGCCGAGCGGGCAACCGACCGCGTAGATCGGCCGGAACACCGAGACCTGCGCGAGCTCTTCGCGCGAGGCGAGGCCCGCGCCGACGTCGAGGCGCTCGCTGGTCTCGAGCTCGAGCAGCGCGGCGTCGACGTCCGCGTCGTAGCGCAGCAGCTTCGCGCTCACCTCGCGCTTCGCGCCGTTCCGCGCGTACAGCGTGACCGGCACCGGCATGTCGAGGTGCTCGAGATCGCCCTGGATGTCGCGCACGACGTGCCACGCGGTCAGCAGGTAGTTGTCGAAGCCGCCGGCGTCGTTCGGACGCGACGCGAGCAGCACGCCGCTGCCGATGCTGTTCTCGCCCGAGATCTGCACCGTCGGGCCCATCAGATCCTGCCAGCGCCGCTCGAGGTCGCGCTCGCGCGCCTCGCGCTGCTCGAGTTCCGACAGCCGCGTCTCGGCGCGGTGTCCGGTGTCGAGGGCCGAGCGCACGAGCTCGTCGAGCTTGTCGCGGCCGTTGCGCAGGTTGTGCTCGAGCTCGGCGAGCTTCGAGTTGACCGGGCCCTCGTCGAGGCGGCCGCGCAGCGCGCGCAGCTCGTCGAGGTCGCCGTTCTGGTGTTCGAGCGCGAGCTGGAACTCTCCCAGCGAGCACTCGAGCAGGCCGACGCGCTCGCGCAGCACGGAGGTCTGGGCGACCGAGTCGCGCAGGCGCGCCGCCTCCGCCTCGAGGCCGCCGAGCTCGCGGTGCAGGTCGGCGAGGTCGACGCGCAGCGCGCCGTTCTCCTGGACTTCCTCGAGCCCGGTCGTCTCGAGCCGCTCGACGCGCTGCTGGAAGAGGTCGAAGCTCGTGTAGCCGACCCAGCCGGTCGCGACCGACAGGCCGGTGAACGCGTAGAACGGAAAGCGGCGGAACAGGGGGAGCTGCAGCAAGGTGTCGTCTCCGCCGGATCGGCCTGGATCCGGAGCCACGTAGCTATCGGAATCCCCCGCAGCGCCGGCGCAGGCCACTTCTCCACTTTTCGGGAACGGGCGATCCGAACGCGCAAACCCTTGCAAATCTTGCAGTTGCAGGTTGCGGCGAACAGTTGTCAACACGCTGTGCACGCGCGATCCACCAGCTTTCCCCAAGTGATCCGCGGGCTGTCCACAGTACTGAGCCCGCCTCGACTCCGGCGAGTTGGCGCCATTTGGACCCGCCTCGTTTCCGTCGCGTTCG
>SCVU01000438.1 GCA_004296785.1 Planctomycetota bacterium | reverse complement strand
GCTCGAGCGCGAGCTCGCGCGCGCGGAGCTCGAGCGCGAGATGGCGGAGCTCGAACCGTGGCAGCACGTGCTGCACTGCGAGCTCGCTGGCAAGAACCCCGACGACGCGTTCTCGAGCGTGCCGTACGAGAAGGGTGCGCTGTTCCTGCGGCGCGTCGAGGAACTCGTCGGACGCGACAAGTTCGACGCGTGGCTGCATGGTTGGTTCGAGCGGCACGCGTTCACGAGCGTCACGACGAGCGAGATGCTCGCGGATCTCGAAGCGCGGCTGCTGCGCGCGCACTCGGCGGCGCGCGCGAAGCTCGACCTGCGCGCGTGGATCGACGGCACCGGGTTGCCCGCCGACGCGCCGCGCCCGAATTCACCGCTGTTGCGCGTCGTCGACCGCGAGGTCGAGCGGTGGAAGGGCGGCGCGACGGCGCGCGAGCTCGACACGCGGGGCTGGGTCACCGGGCAGTGGCTGCGCTTCCTGCTCGGCGCGTGCCCGGGTCAGACGCACGAGCGGCTGCGCGAGCTCGACGCCGCGTTCGCGTTCACGCGGTCGGGCAACTCGGAGATCCTGTTCCAGTGGCTCGAGCTGTGCATCCGCGCGGGATTGCACGACGTCGACGCGAAGCTCGAGGAGTTCCTCGTCGAGGTCGGGCGGCGCAAGTTCCTGAAGCCGCTGTACGCGGCGCTCGCGTCGACGCCGGAGGGACTCGCGTGGGCGAAGCGCGTGTACGCGCGCGCGCGGCCGGGCTACCACTCGGTCTCAGTCGGCACGGTCGACGCGTTGCTGGGCTGGAAGCCGTAGCGCGGCGCGCGCTTCGTCAGAGGACGCGACACTCGATTCGCCCTGCGTAGCGAACCGAGCTGCTTCCGTGCTCGCGTTCCTTCGTTGCGAACAACACGAAGTCGATGCGCACGAAGTCGATCACGGCGTTCGGGTGGGAGTTGGCGCGGCTTCGCTCCACGATGGCGCGACCGTAGTCGACGTCGACGAGCTCGACGTCCTTGAATCGCTCGTCGGGGTGGTCGTGAGCGGACCATCCGCCCGTCGGCATGCCTACTTGCGCTTCGATTCGCGGCGTCCCCCGGAGGTCGCCGATCCGCAGCTCGATTGGGTTCAGCCTGAGCTCGCCGGACGGCACGTGGATCGAGATGCGGACGTAATCCGCTGACTTGTCGTGGGCCTCCACGACGAGTTGCTCCCCCGAGTACGTTTCCGAGAACGTGAACAACGCCATGCCGGGAGGCACGGGACCTAGAACCGTGGTGACTGCACTGGATGCAGTCGCGCCGTCACGCGTGCAGCTGAGAAGCAGGGATGCAAGCGCGGGCGCAGCCATCACAGCCGTTCGCATGTTCATCACTCCGCGAGATCCGCATCGCGCCGCTCGCGCACGAACAGCGCACCGACGATGAACGTCGTCGCCGCGATCGCCATCGGGTACCACAGCCCGGCGTACCGATTCTCGAAGTGCTTGACCGCCCACACGCCGATCAGCGGCACGAGTCCGCCGAACACGCCGTTGCCGATGTGGTAGGGGAGTGACATCGACGTGTAGCGAATCCGCGCGGGGAACAGCTCGACCAGGAACGCCGCGATCGGCCCGTAGACGAGCGTGACGTACAGCACCTGCACGAACACGAGCAGCCCGAGCCGCACCGCGTCCGGTCCGCCCTCCGCCGTCGCCGCCTCGCCCATCGCCCGATAGATCGGGATCCACGTCGCGACCGCGAGCGCGCAGCCGGCGAGCATCAACGGCTTGCGCCCCACGCGATCCGACAGCGCGCCGAACACCACGAAGAACGGCGTCGCCGAAAGCAGCGCGCACGCGACGATCTGGTTCGCGAGCACGTAGTCGACCTTGAGCTCCGTCTGCAGGAAGTACAGCGCGTAGAACTGCCCGGTGTACCAGACCACGCCCTGGCCCATCGTCGCGCCGAACAGCGCGAGCAGCACGAGGCGCAGGTTCGCGCGGTTGCCGAAGCTGTCGCGGATCGGCCGCGCCGACGTGCGGCCGCCGGCCTTGAGCGCGGTGAAGACCGGCGACTCCTGCAGCCGCCGGCGGATCGCGTACGAGAACAGCACGAGCACGATCGAGACGAGGAACGGCAGGCGCCAGCCCCATGCCTCGAAGCGCTCGTCGCCGAGCTGCGTGCGGCACAACAGGATCACGCCGAGGGACACGAACAGCCCGAGCGTCGCCGTGGTCTGGATGAACGACGTGTAGAAACCGCGGCGGTGCTGCGGCGCGTGCTCGGCGACGTAGGTCGCCGCGCCGCCGTACTCGCCGCCGAGCGCGAGGCCCTGCAGCAGGCGCAGCGCGACCAGCAGGACCGGCGCGAGCACGCCGACCTGCTCGTACGTCGGCAACAGGCCGATCGCCATCGTCGATCCGCCCATGATCAGCAGCGTCACGAGGAACGCGTACTTGCGGCCGACCAGATCGCCGATGCGGCCGAACACGAGCGCGCCGAACGGGCGCACGACGAAGCCGGTCGCGAACGTCGCGAGCGTGTAGAGCAGCGCGACGAACTCATCGCCCTTCGGGAAGAACGCGCCGGCCAGGACCGTCGCGAGGCTCCCGAAGATGTAGAAGTCGTACCACTCGATCAGCGTGCCGGCGGACGACGCGCCGATCACCGTCCAGATGCCGCTCTTTGCAGGGGAGGACGACGCTGGCGGCGGCGGGGCTTGCACGGCTAGAGCGTAGGAATCGTTTTCCGCGGCTGCATCGGCACGGGTGCGCGTTCCGATAGGATCTCCCGCTTCCGTCCCCGCTCTCCGGCCGCCTGCCTGTCCCCATGTGTGGAATCTTCGGTGCCGTTTACGGCAAGGACCCCGCCATTCCGTCCGGCTTCGTCGGACAGGTCGTCGAAGGGTTGCTGCGCTACTCGGAGACGCGCGGCAACGAGGCCGCGGGCTTCGTCGTGCACGACGGGCACGCGATCGACGTCGTCAAGCAGGCGGGTGAGGTCAGCCTGTTCCTGCGCAATCCGGCGTTCCGCGAGCTGGTGACCAAGGCGGAAGCGGCGTTCGAGCGCGTCAAGTCCGGTGCGAGCGACGGCGGTCGGCGCGCGGTGCTCGCGACGATGGGCCACTCGCGCATGGTCACGAACGGCGCGCAGTCGGACAACGAGAACAACCAGCCGGTGATCGTCCCCGGCATCGTCGGCATCCACAACGGGATCATCGTCAACGACGCGGCGCTGTGGGCGAAGCACACGGATCTCGCGCGCCGCTACGACGTCGACACCGAGGTGATGCTGCAGCTCGTGCGCAAGTTCCTCGACCGCACGAACGACGTCGGCGAGGCGGTGCGGCTCGCGTTCGGCGAGCTGTTCGGCGCCGCGAGCACCGCGATCTTCTTCGACGACCGGCGCGAGATCGCGCTGGCGACGAACACCGGCTCGCTGTTCACGATCCGCAACGCGCGCGGGACGTTCGTCGCGTTCGCTTCCGAGCGCTTCATCCTGCAGGAGCTCGTCGCGACGATGGGCATCGAGCGCGTCGTCGGCCCGGTGCAGTACCGGCCGATCCGCGCGAAGACGGGCCTCGTGCTCGACCTCGAGACGCTCGCCGAGCGCCCGTTCGAGCTGTTGCAGGCGCCGGTGCCGCGCACGAGCGCGTGGTGGGAGCTCGGCGCGCAGCGCGCGGAGCCGCAGCCGGTGCCCGAGCAGCGGCTCAATGGGGCGAGCATCGCGATCGTCGACCGCTCGAAGAAGCGGCGCGAGGTGCGGCGCTGCGTCAAGTGCATCCTGCCGGAGACGTACCCGTTCATGCGCTTCGACGCGCAGGGCGTGTGCGCGTACTGCCGGCGCTGGAAGACGATCCAGCCGAAGGGGAAGGAAGCGCTGCTCAAGGCGGTCGAGCCGTACCGCAGCAAGGACGGCAGTCCCGACGTGATCGTCGCGTTCTCAGGCGGACGCGACTCGGCGTTCGGCCTGAACTACGTGAAGAAGGAGCTCGGGATGAACCCGGTCGCCTTCACGCTCGACTGGGGTCTCGTCACCGATCTCGCGCGGCGCAACCAGGCGCGCATCTGCGGCACGCTCGGCGTCGAGCACATCCTGCGCTCGGCGGACATCGCGGCGAAGCGGCGCTACGTGCGCAAGAACGTCGAGGCGTGGCTCAAGAAGCCCGACGTCGGGATGGTCACGCTGTTCACCGCCGGCGACAAGGAGTTCTATCACTACGCGCGGCAGATCCGGAAGGAGACCGGCATCAAGCTCGTGATCTTCTGCACGGGCAACATGATCGAGGACACGCCGTACAAGACCGGGCTGTGCGGGATCGACGAGGACGACCACGGCATGACGCTGACTGGTCTGTCGTTCCGCAACGAGATGGCGCTGCTCTGGTACTACTTCAGGAACTACGTGCGCAACCCGGCCTACTTCAACGAGAGCCTCTGGGACACGTTCAAGGCCTACTACTACACGTTCGTGCAGAAGGACGACTTCCTCTACCTGTTCCACTACCTGCCGTGGCGCGAGGAAGAGATCGTCGGCACGATCCGGCGCGAGTTCGACTGGGAGGTCGCGACCGACACGCAGACGACGTGGCGCATCGGCGACGGCACGGCGCCATTCTACAACTACATCTACCAGACGATCGCGGGCTTCGGCGAAGACGAGGTGATGCTGTCGAACATGGTGCGCGAGGGGCACATGACGCGCGAGCAGGCGCTCGAGCGCGCGAAGGAGCTCAACAAGCCGCGCTTCCCGTCGATCCGCGAGTACGGCCAGATCGTCGGGTTCAACGTCGAGGAGGCGCTGAAGGTGATCAACGCGGCGCCGAAGCTCTACTGACCCGTGGCGACGCCGAAGGTCGGTCGCTTCGAGGAGGGGGTGCTGTGGAACTTCGCCAGCCTCGGCGTCCTCTCCGTCTGCGGCCTGCTGCTGCTGCGCGTGATCCCGCAGCTGTACGACGCCGGCGCGCTCGGCGTCTTCGAGTCGGTGTGGGTCGTCTACATCTTCGCGTCGCAGCTCGGCAGCGGCGGCGTCGACCGCTCGGCGCTGCGTGCGATCGCCGAGCACCGCGCCGACCGCGACGCGGTCGGCCGCATCGCGTTCGGCGCGCTGCTGCCGGTCGCCGCGCAGTCGGCGCTCGTCGCGGGCGCGGTCTACCTGTCGCGCGGATTCTGGGCCGAGCTCGTCGAGCTGCCCGAGGTCGCCGACGGCCTCGCGTGGGCCGCGCCGGGGCTGTTCTTCTTCGCGCTGAACAAGGTCGCGCTCGGCATCGTCAACGGGCTGTCGCGGATGCGCGCGTACGCGGTGTACCAGTCGCTGCGCTACCTCGCGATGCTCGCCGGCCCGTTCGTCGTGCACGCGCTCGGCTGGCCCGCCGCGCGCGTCGCGTTCCTGTTCACGTTCGCCGAAGGGCTGCTCGCGGTCGCGCTGGCGATCGAGCTCGCGCTGGTCGTGCCGCGGCCGCACGGCCGCTGGTTCGACTGGACGCGCGAACACCTGCGCTTCGGCACGCGCAGCCTCGTGTCGGGCGTGCTGCTCGAGCTCAACACGCGCCTCGACGTGTGGATGATCGGCCTGTTCGGGCTCGGCAAGGTGCAGATCGCGTACTACGCGGTCGCGCTGCACATCGCCGAGGGCGTGTTCCAGCTGATCACCGTGCTGCAGAGCAACTTCAATCCGGTGCTCGCGCGCCACATCGCCGCGCGCGAGCACGCCGAGCTCACGGCGTTCGTGCGCCGCGGCATGCGCTTCACGTGGCTATTGATGTTCGGCGTCGCCGCGGTCGCGGTCGCCGGCTACTCGTTCGGCGTCGGCGTGCTGATGGGGCAGCCCGATTTCGTCGAGCACTCGTTCTGGCCGTTCGTGTGGCTGATGTCGGGCATCGCGCTCGCCGCCGGCTACCTGCCGTTCCAACAGGTGCTGCTGATGGCCAACCGACCCGGCTGGCACACGCTGTTCATGTGCGCGACGGTCGCGGTCAACGCAGGCTTCAACGCGCTGTTGATCCCGCGCTACGGCATCGCCGGGGCCGCGATCGCGACGGCGATCTGCTTCCTCGCTTCGGCGCTGCTGATCCGCACGCTGGCCGCCCGCGTCGCCGGCATTCGTTTCTAGGTGGGTCAAGCTCGGGTATTCTGATGCCGAGGAATTCCAGGCCTCCCGTCGCATGATCCAGTCCGTCAACCCGCAGCGCGCCTCGGTTCTCTTCCTCGAGGTCAACGAAGCCGAGCGCCATTTCCTCGAGAAGCTGGTCGGGGAGGGCAAGCTGCCGGCCTTCGCGCGCGTGCTGTCGGAGGGCGTGATCCTGAACACGCGGATCCCCGACTGGGACGCGAAGAAGGACAAGTCCTGGCGCGACATCAGCCCGTGGATCATCTGGCCGTCCGTGTACACGGGCCTAGCGCCGGAGGAGCACGGCATCGTCGGCTTCGGCCAGGACACGTCGCGGCTGCGCGAGCGCTGCGTGTGGGACGTGCTCGATCGCGCCGGCATCCCGATCGGGATCTTCGGCTGCCTGATGAGCTACCCGCCGCGCTCGACCGGCTCGGCGTCGTTCTACGTGCCCGAGGCGCTGGCCGACGAGGCCGAGTGCTTCCCGCGCTCGGCGCGGCCGGTGCAGGAGTTCAACGTCTACGCGGCGCGCAACTACAGCGAGGGCTTCGGCCTGAAGGGCGCGAAGGCGCTCGGCCTCTTGCTCAAGGCGACGGGCGCGGGCGTCAGCCTCGGCACGGTCGCGCGCACGGTCGCGCAGATCCCCGCGGAGAAGCTGCTCGGCGCGCATCGCGAGCCCGAGCGCGCGATGCTGCACTCGTACCTGTGCTTCGAGGTGTTCGAGAAGCTCTACCGCAAGTACCGGCCGGCCTACACCGCGGTGCACCTGAACCACACCGCGTACATGCAGCACCGCTATTGGCGCGCGGCCGAGCCGCAGCGGTTCCGCGACGCGCTGTCCGAGACCGACCAGCGCTTCTTCAAGAGCGTCGACGAGCGCAAGCGCTACGAGCAGAAGTTCGCGCACTGGATCGAGACGAGCTTCGCGTTCAGCGACCGCGCGCTCGCGCGGATGATCGACGCCGTGCCGGACGGCGGCTGGATCCTGTTCGGCACCGGCCTCGGCGTGCGGCCGTTCGATCCGTGCGACGAGATCCACAACCCGGTCGTGCGGCTCGTGCGCGAGCGCGAGCTGTTCGACGCGATCGGGCTCACCGACTACGCGGTGCTGCACCAGATGAACCCTGACGTGACGGTCAATCTGGCCGACGAGGCGGCCGCGGCCGCGGCGCTCGAGAAGGTGCGCGCGCTGGAAGTGCTGAGCGGCGAGCCGCTGTTCACCGCGCAGCAGCGCGGCCGCCAGCTGTTCCTCGAACTCAACATGCCGCGCCGCAGCCGCGCGCACGGCGCGCCGCTGGAGATCCGCTCGCCGCTCGTGCCCGGTTTCCGCGCCGATTTCGCGCGCCACATCAGCGAGCACTGGAACAACGACCAGTCGACCGCGCACCACAAGGATGCGGGCTTGCTGATCGCGTGGCGCAAGGGCCACCGCGTGACCTCACGGCACACGAGCGTGCCGGTCACGGACATCGCGCCCGCGATCCTCTCGCTGTTCGGCATCGCGCCGCAGCCGTGGCACAGGCCCGAGAAGTTGCCCGTGTTCGAGTCGCAGGGGTAGCATCATCGCGGAATGCGCGTGACTGGGGAGATCGTGGTTGGGGAGATCAAGCGCTCGGCGGAGGTCGTTTCGATGCAGCCCGGCGCACAGCCGGCTGAGTTGAATCCGTTCCCCGGCGCGCGCATCGGCGTCGTGATCCCGTGCTATCGCGTCGCGCGCCAGATCGAGCGCGTCGTCGCCGGCATCCCGCCGTGGATCGAGGCGATCCTGTGCGTCGAGGACAAGAGCCCCGACGACACGCTGGCGGTGCTCGAGCGCCTGCGCGACCCGCGCGTGCGCGTGCTGCGCCACGACGAGAACGGCGGCGTCGGCGCCGCGGTGCAGACCGGCTTCGACGCGGCGCGCGCGCTCGGCCTGCACATCGTCGTCAAGATGGACGGCGACGATCAGATGGATCCCGCGCACCTCCCGCGCCTCGTCGCGCCGCTGTACGAGGGGCGCGCGGACATGACGAAGGGCAATCGCTGGGGCGACGGCACCGCGCTGCGGCAGATGCCGCTCGTGCGCATCGTCGGCAACACCGGACTGACGTTCCTGGTCAAGTTCGCGTCGGGCCACTGGAGCCTGTTCGATCCGGCCAACGGCTACCTCGCGCTGCGCACCGAGGTGCTCGGCATGCTGCGGCGGCGGCTGCCGGCGCGCTACTTCTTCGAGAGCGGCCTCTTGATCGAGCTCGGCATCGTCGGCGGCGTCGTGCAGGACGTGTCGATCCCCGCGCGCTACGGCGACGAGCACTCGTCGCTGTCGATCCCGCGCGCGCTGCTCGGATTCCCGCCGCGCCTGCTGCACGGCTTCCTGCGCCGCGTGCTGTGGCGCTACTTCCTGTACGACTTCGGCGCGGTCTCGGTGTTCGTGCTGCTCGGCGTGCCGCTGCTCCTGTGCGGCAGCGGCTACGGCGCGTGGGTGTGGTACGCGATGAACACGAAGGACGCGTACGCGAGCTCGGGCCAGGTGATGCTCGCGGCGATGCCGATCATCCTCGGCTTCCAGATGCTCTTGCAGTCGATCGTGCTCGACATCCACAACACGCCGCGCGTGCCGGTGTGCGCGCGCCTCGGCGGGTCCGGCACAGCGGAAGGATCCGGGGCGCGCACTTGAGCGAGCCGCGGCCCGACGCGAGCGCGCGGTCCGCACGACTCGGGCTGCTGCTGCTCGTCGCGCTCGCGCTGCTGCTGCGCGCGCCGGCGCTGGAGCGCAATCTGCCGTGCGATCCGGAGCCGGACGCGGTCGTCGTCAAGCAGGCGCTGTACCTCGACGCGAAGTGGCGCGACGAGGAGCGCACGGTGCCCGCGCTGAACCGGCAGTACCCGCCGCTGCTCGCACTGGGGCTCGCGGCGCTGCCGGGTTCGCTCGCTCCCGCGCGCGCGGACGGCGTGCTCGAGCACGAGCTCGCGGCGGCGGCGCGCTCGTACCGCATCGGCCGCGTCTACGTTCTGCTGCTCGCGTTGGGCGCGATCCCCGCGACGTTCCTGCTCGCGCGGCGCGCGCTGGGCGCGCGCTGGGCGCTCGTCGCGGCCGGGCTGGTCGCGCTGAGCTCGCTGCACGCGCTGTACTCGACGCAGGCGCGGCCGCACGCGCCGCTCGCGACCCTCGTCGCGCTCGCGCTGCTCGCGCTGGCCGCGCGGTTGCGCAGGCCGAACGCCGCGACGGCGCTGCTCGCCGGCGCCGCGAGCGCGCTGTGCATCGCCTGCCTGCACAACGGCTTCGCCGTGCTCGCGCCGGTGGCGGCGGTCGAGCTCGTGCTGCTGCTGCGGCGCGGTGCGCGCTCGCTGGTCGCGACGCTGCTGGGGGCGCTGCTCGTCGCGCTGCCGATCGGCGCCGCCGCGGTCCTCTCGTACCCGGAGCTGTTCGGTCGCGCCGAGACCTTCGAGTACTTCGTGCCGCAGGTGGGCGAGCAGCTCAACCTGAGCGGGCACCTCGTGCGCATCGCGGACTTCAACGGCGCCGGCTTCGGGCTCGTGCTCGGCTTCCTCGCCGGTCAGGAGCCGGTGCTGCTCGCGCTCCTGCTCGCCGCCGCCGTGCTCGCGCCGCGCGCGCTGCGCGCCGCGCGGGCCGCGCGTGCGCAACGCGGTGAGCACAGCGGCGCGTGGCGCGCGCTCGCCTCGGCCGAGCACGCCGAGGTGTTCGTCGCGCTCGTCTTCGGCGCGGCGTACCTCGTCGCGATCGGCATCTACGCGCGCACGTTCGGCCGCTTCCTGCTGCCGCTGCTGCCGGCGCTCGCGTTCGCCGGCGCGTGGGCCGCGCGCGGGCTGTTCGAGCCGCGCGCGCGCGCCGCGTGGCTCGCGCCGTGCGCGGTGCTCGCGCTCGCCGCGCTGCCGTCGGCGCGCCTGGCCTGGCTGTGGACGCGCGACACGACGCCCGAGCAGGCCGGCGCGTGGATCGCCGCGAACGTGCCGGAGGACGCGCTCGTCGCGGTGCCGCTCGGCCTCGACGTCGGTTTGCCGGTCGACGCCGCGCGCTCAGAGGTCGTGCCGTCGTACCTGCGCTCGCCGTGGGCCGCGCACTTGATCCGCCATCCCGACGTGGCGGCCGCGCTCGGCGGGCCGCGCGTGCTGCACTCGGGCTACATGCCCGGCATGGATCTGCTCGGTCCGAGCGCCGAGGGGCTGGCGCGCGAGCTGCGCTCGCGCGGCGGCGCGCAGTTCGTGCTCGTCGAGCCCGACGAGTCGTACTTGGTCGATCCGCGGCGCCGGCCGGCGCCGGCGGGAGCGAACGGCGCCGCCGAGGTGCCGTACCGCTCCGCGATCGGCAAGCGGCGCTACCCGCGCGGCCACCATCCGGAGCAAGGCGTGCTGCCGCTCGTGGAGTTCGGCGACGCGAGCGCTCCGCGGCTCGCCGACTCGCTCGGCTACTCGCTCGACGACTGCGCGCCGTGGACGCTGTGGCGCGTGCCGCGCTTCGGCCAGCGGCTCGCGCTCTACCGCGACTGGGGCGCCGCCGCGGGCGCCTCCGACCGCAGCAAGAACCCGGAGAACGCCTCCGGGAAGTAGTGGATCCAGACCGGGGGTCCCCAGATCTCGACGGAGCGCACGACGGCGAGGAACTCGTCGTCCTGATACGAGCGCGACTGCGCGGGCGCGAACGGCGGCGGCCGCGGCGGCACCGCGTGGCGCCGCACGCGCTGCACCGGGTACGGCTTCGGCGGCTGCGGAGCGTCCGGCGACTGCGTCCGCGGCTTTGGCGCGCGCTCCGGCGCCGGCCCGGATTCGGGGCCGCGCGGACCGCCGTCCGCGCAGTCGCCGCCGCGCCGGTCGCGCCAGCGATCGCCGTGCTTGTGCTCGCGCCGCGGCCGCTCGCGCGGCAGCTCGAACTGCATGCCGGTGACGTTGCCGGTCAGCACGTCGGTCAGCACGCTCGCGCGCTCGGGGTTGTCCATCGGCGGCACGACGAGCACCTCGGGATCGAGCGCGAGGAGGTGGCGGCACAGCGCGCCGCCGTCGCGTTCGCGCTGCGGGCGCATGGCCAGCGGAAAGCGGCCGCCGGATTGCGCGAGCTGGCCGACGACCGCGTCGCTGCCCGCGACCGAACCGGCGATCAGCGCCTGCGCCCACGGATTGGGCTCGACGTCCGCGCGCACGATTGCCGCGAAGCCCGCGTCGAGCTCCATCGCGACCGGCAGCAGCGCCGACGGGTGGAACGCCACGCGCAGCGGACCGTCGGTTTCGACGCGCGCGAGCGCCTCGGCCGCGAGCTCGAGCGTGTCGGGCGCCGCCCGCAGCGTGCCGAGGCGCCACACGATGTGCGCAGGGAACGCGAGCGCGCCGAGCGCCGCGAATACCTGCAGCGCGGCGGCGACGCGCGCCGGCGCGCGCCGCGCGACGAGCGCCGCGCAGCCGGCGATGCCGACGGCGCCGAGGATCGCGAGGTACGGCAGCAGCGAGACGAGGAAGCGCGCGTACGCGCGCTGGAAGATCCCGATCGCGAGCGCGAACGGCAGCGCGTACGCGAGCGCGATCGCGATCTCGGCGCGCCGCTCCCGCAGCCGCGCGCGCGCTTGCGGCCACGCGCAGCACAGCAGTCCGAGCGCGGCCGCGAGCGCGAGGACCGGCTCGTTGTGCAGCAACAGCTGCGGGTAGCGCTGGAAGCCGAAGCCGCTCGCCCACTCCGCCTCGATCTGGTGGGGGAAGCGGTACGAGAGCCCCTCGCTCCACTGCGTCGCCGGCACGCGCTCGAACAGGAACGGCCAGAACAGCCAGCCCGCTGCGGCGGCGGCCAGCGCCGGCGCGATCCAGTCGACGGCGCGCTTGCGCGCGCTGCGATCGCGCCGGCACAGCAGCGCGACCGGGCCGACCGGCAGCAGGAACAGCGCGAAGTGCAGCGTGCCGAGCGCGCAGAACAGCGCACCGGCGAAGGCCAGCGTGCGGCCGAGCGACGCGCGCTCGTACAAGCGCAGCGCGGTCCACACGACCGCGAGCGCGAGCGTGCCGAACGCGACGTGCGGCCGCGCCTGCTGCGAGAAGTTCGCGTGGATCAGGCTCGTCGCGAGCAGCGCCGCGGCGAGCAGCGCGGTGCCCTGCGCCGCGAAGCGCCGCGCGATCGCGTAGGTCAGCGGCAGCGCGAGCGCGCCGAGCAAGGCGACGAGGATGCGCGCGTTCAAGAATGGGCGCGCCGCGGCGGCGAGCGCGGCGGAGAGCTCGCGCGGCGCAGCGGCAGGCGCGGCTTCTGGGCACACCGACAACACGCGCGCGAGCAGGTGCGGATACGTGCTCCACACGTAGTCGTGCGTCTCGACGCCGGCGCGCATCCGCGCCGCCTGCGCGACGATCTGCGAGTCGGGGTCCGGGTGGTGCGGCAGCAGGAAGTCGATGCCGCGCAGACGCAATCCGAGCCCGGCCGCGAACACGGCGCAAACGATCGACGCGATGACGATCCTTCGTCCCATCCCCGCCCAGCCGGCGCGGCTCCCGTTCCGAGGCCGCGCGTCTCGCAGCTCAAAACGAAGCCTAGCGTCTTTTTCGGACGCGTGTCAGTCGCGCGGGCTCAACCGACCGGCGCGCCGCGCACCGCGCTCGGGACGCGGCGCTCGGACGGTGCTTCGGCCGGGGGCTGCGGCGCGTAGCTCTCGATCGGCGGGCACGTGCAGACGAGGTTGCGGTCGCCCCAGCCGTTGTCGATGCGGCTCGCGGTCGGCCAGTGCTTGTGCTCGCGCGTCCACGGCGCCGGGTAGGCGGCGAGCTCGCGCGAGTACGCGCGCGTCCACGCGTCGCCGATCACGACGTCGGCCGTGTGCGGCGCGTGCTTGAGCGGGTTGTCCTTCGCGTCGAGCCGGCCCTCCTCGATCGCGCGGATCTCGCCGCGGATCGCGATCAGCGCGTCGCACAGCCGGTCGAGCTCGGCCTTCGGCTCCGACTCCGTCGGCTCGATCATCAGCGTGCCCGCGACGGGGAACGACATCGTCGGCGAGTGGAAGCCGTAGTCCATCAAGCGCTTCGCGACGTCCTCGCCGGTCACGCCGCAGCTGTGCTCGAACGGCCGCAGGTCGAGGATGAACTCGTGCGCGACGCGGCCCTGCTTGCCGCGGTACAGGATCGGGAAGTGCGGCGCGAGCCGCTCGGCCATGTAGTTCGCGTTGAGGATCGCGACCTCGGTCGCGCGGCGCAGTCCGTCGGCGCCCATCATCGCGATGTACGCGTACGAGATCGGCAGGATGCTCGCGCTGCCCCACGGCGCCGCGGAGATCGGGCCGATCGCCTGCGCGCCGCCGGTCTTCACGAGCGGGTGCCCGGGCAGGAACGGCGCGAGGTGCGCGGCCACGCCGATCGGACCCATGCCCGGACCGCCGCCGCCGTGCGGGATGCAGAACGTCTTGTGCAGGTTCAGGTGGCACACGTCGGCGCCGATGTCGCCCGGGCGGCACAGCCCGACCTGCGCGTTCATGTTCGCGCCGTCCATGTACACCTGCCCGCCGTGCTGGTGCACGATCGAGCAGATCTCCTGGATCGCCTCCTCGAACACGCCGTGCGTCGACGGGTAGGTGACCATCAGCGCGGCGAGCTTCGGCGCGTGCTCGGCGGCCTTCTTGCGCAGATCGGCGACGTCGACGTTGCCGTTCTCGTCGCAGGCGACGACGACGACCTGCATGCCGGCCATCACCGCGCTGGCCGGATTCGTGCCGTGCGCGCTGGTCGGGATCAGGCACACGTCGCGCTCGAGGTGGCCGCGCGAGCGGTGCCACGCGCGGATCACGAGCAGGCCCGCGTACTCGCCCTGGCTGCCCGCGTTCGGCTGCAGCGACACGGCGGCGAAGCCGGTGATCTCGGCGAGCCAGCTCTCGAGCCGCTTGGCGAGCTCCGCGTAGCCGCGCGTCTGGTCGAGCGGCGCGAACGGGTGCAGCGCGCCGAACTCGGGCCACGTGACCGGGACCATCTCCGCGGTCGCGTTGAGCTTCATCGTGCACGAGCCGAGCGGGATCATCGACGTGTTCAGCGACAGGTCGCGCGCCTCGAGCCGGTGCAGGTAGCGCAGCATCTCGTGCTCGGAGTGGTGCGTGTTGAACACCGGGTGCGCGAGGTACGCGCTCGTGCGCGCGTGCGGCGCGCCGAGCACGCCGGTCGCGCGCCCTGCAAGCGCAGCGAGCGCGTCGAGGTCGAGCTTGGCGGCCGCGGCGCCGCCGAACGCCGCGAGGATCGCCGCGAGGTCCGCGCGACCGACGGTCTCGTCGAGCGCGATGCCGACGTGCCGCGCGTCGAGCTTGCGCAGGTTGACGTTGTGCTCGCGCGCCGCCGCGATCACCGCGTCCGCGCCGCGCGCTCCCGCATCGACGCACAGCGTGTCGAAGTAGACCGAGTGCGCGGCGGCGTAGCCGAGCTGCTTCAGGCCCGCTTCGAGCGTCGCGGCGAGCCCGTGCACGCGCGTCGCGATCTCGCGCAGCCCGTCCGGCCCGTGGTAGACGCCGTACATGCCGGCCATCACCGCGAGCAGCACCTGCGCCGTGCAGATGTTGCTGGTCGCCTTCTCGCGCCGGATGTGCTGCTCGCGCGTCTGCAGCGACATGCGCAGCGCGCGCTTGCCCTGCGCGTCCTTCGACACGCCGATCAGTCGACCGGGCATCGAGCGCTTGAACTCGTCGCGCGTGGCGAGGAACGCCGCGTGCGGACCGCCGTAGCCCATCGGCACGCCGAAGCGCTGCGCGCTGCCGATCGCGATGTCGGCGCCGAACTCGCCCGGCGCGCGCAGCACGCACAGCGCGAGCAGGTCGCACGCCGCCACGAGCAAACCGCCCTGCGCGTGCACGCGCTCCGCGAGCGGCGCGTAGTCGACGACTTCACCGTCCGTGGTCGGGTACTGCACGAGCACGCCGAACACCTTGTGCGCCGCGAAGTCGTGCGCGCGCTCGTCGCCGACGATCACCGCGAGGCCGAGCGCCTCGGCGCGCGTGCGCACGACCTCGATCGTCTGCGGGTGGCAGCGCTGCGACACGAGGAACGCGTTCGACTTGCCGCGCGTCGCGTCGTAGCACATCGCCATCGCCTCGGCGGCCGCCGTGCCCTCGTCGAGCAGCGACGCATTCGCCATCGGCAGCGCGCACAGATCGCTGATCAGCGTCTGGTAGTTGAGCAGCGCCTCGAGCCGGCCCTGCGCGATCTCCGCCTGGTACGGCGTGTACGCGGTGTACCAGCCCGGGTTCTCGAGCACGTTGCGAAGGATCACGAGCGGCGTGCGGCAGTCGTGGTAACCCTGGCCGAGGAACGAGCGGAACACGCGGTTCTGCTGCGCGAGCCCGCGCAGCTCCTCGATGCACTCGCTCTCGGTGCGCGCCGCGGGGATCGCGAGCGGCGCGCGGCGGCGGATCGACGCCGGGATCGTCGCGTCGACGAGCTGGCCGAGGTTCGCATGGCCGAGCTGTGCGAGCATCTCGCGTTGCTCGCGCTCGTCGGGGCCGATGTGGCGGCGCGCGAAGGTGTCGAGGCCTTGGAAGAGCGGGTTCTGACCGGCGGGAGTCGGCACGGGGAGTGGGGGGTGGCGCGGGGCGTGGCGGTGCGGGTGCGAATCGCAGATCCTAGCTTTTACCTCGTCCGGACTGGAGGGTGCCGCGCGCCTGCGACACCCTGGAGGCCCCCCCATGAAGCACGCGTTCCTCGCACTCGTTCCGCTGTTGTGCGCCGCCTGTGTGTCCGACCGCGTGGGCCAAGCCCGCGCGGCCGTCGAGCCCGCCGACTTCGCGCGGCTGCGCGCGCTCCAGGGGACCTGGAAAGGGACCGCCAGCTCGACCAAGGGCGAGACGTTCCCCGTCGACGTCGACTACCGGCTGACCGGCGGCGGCAGCGCGGTCGTCGAGACGCTGTTCCGCGGCACGCAGCACGAGATGGTGACCGTGTACCACTGCGACGGCCGCGACATCGTGCTCACGCACTACTGCGCGGCCGGCAACCAGCCGCGCATGCGCCTTGCGACGCCGGGCGAGAAAGAGCTCGTGTTCGAGTTCGACGGCGGCACGAACTTCGATCCGAAGAAGGACGGGCACATGCACGTCGGGCGGCTCGAGATCGTCGATGCCGACCACGTGCGGACGCGCTGGTCGTACTACTCGGGCGGCAAGCTCGATCACGATGCGCAGTTCGACATCGCGCGCGTGGCGGCGAGCCCGCTCGACAAGGTCGACGTGAAGGCCGCCGAGCTCGAGCGGCTGAAGGCGCTCGGCTACGCGGGCAAGTAGTGCTCGCCTTGACAGCTCGAGGCCCGTGCTTACGCTTGGCCTGCGCCGCGATCCGCGCGCGCGCCCGCCGCTGATGCCTTCACCACGGCGTTCCCCGCGTTCTCGGCTGCTGGCGCGCGCCGGGGCCCTGCTGGTCGGCGCGCTCGCGGCGGTCGCGCTCGCCGAATTCGCGGCGCGGACCTTGCTCGCCGACGACCTGCTGCGGCCCGTCGCGTACCTCGGCCGCGGCAACAGCGCGACCGTCGCGCGGCTCGACCCCGAGCTCGGCTTCGCGATGCTCGTCCCCGGGCCCGGCTACAACGAGTTCGGCACCGCGCACAATTCGTACGCGCCCGAGCTGCCGCGCGAGCGCGCGCGCGTCGTGTTCCTCGGCGACTCGGTCACGCGGCGCGGGCGCATCGTCAAGGGGCTGCTCGAGCTGCTGCCCACGGCGCCGATCGAGTGGTGGAACGCGGGCGTCGAGTCGTACAACACCGAGCAGGAGGTCGGCTGGTACAAGCGCTACGTCGAGCGCCTCGAACCCGACCTCGTCGTGCTGACCGTGCATCCGAACGATCTCGACGGCACCACGGTGATGTTCGTCGACGCCGCCGGGGACATGGTGCGCTACCGCGCCGGCTACCCGCCGCTCGTCGTCAACGGCTGGCTGTACCGCAATAGCCGGCTGTACCGCGAGCTGACCGGAGTCACGACGCTCGGCGCCGCGCGCTCCGGTTCGCCCGAGGCGATGCAGCGCACGCTCGTCGAGTTCCGCGAGTACCTCGCGGCGCGGGGTACCGAGCTGTTCCTGTTCGTGATGCCGTGGACGAAGGCGCCGGAGCGCTGGAACGACTGGGAGCTCGGGCGCTTCCAGATCGTGCGCAAGGTGGTCGCGGAATCCGGCGCGCCATGGTGCGACGGCGCGCTCGAGCTCGTCGAGTGCTGGAACGCGGGCGAGCCGATCGACGAGATGCCGGGCGACACGTGGCACCCGAGCGACGAGCTCGGGCGGCGCTTCGCGCAGCGGCTGCTCGACGGGATGCAGGCGAGCGGCGTGCTCGACGCGGTCGGCGCGCGCGTCAGGGCCCGCGGCGACTGAGCGACGCGCGGCGGCGCGCGGCGCGACGGGCCGGCGTGCTCAGCGCCGCGCGCCCTCGACGATCTCGATCATCCGCTCCAGCGACTTGCGCGCATCGAGCACGAGCTGCGCGCGCTCGACCGCGCCGAGCCGCTCGCGCCGCATCGAGAGCTCGTCGATCATGTCGCCGGGCAGCACGCGGTTGAGCTCCGGCGGACGGCCGAGGCGCAGCAGATCGAGCATCCCCGCGAGGTGCGGCGGATCGTTGCGACTCATCGTCGCGCAGCCGCAGCCGCCGTTCGCGAAGCCCGGCGCATCGGCGAGGTGCATCACGTCGACGCCGCGCGACTTGGCGAGCTCGCGCGCGTTCTTGACGAAGTGCCCCTCGGTGCCGATCG
>SCVU01000437.1 GCA_004296785.1 Planctomycetota bacterium | reverse complement strand
TCGTGCACCGCACGATCTTCGCGGCGGCGAAGGAGCAGGGCCGCTACGCGATGCACGGCGTGCTGATCGAGCTCGCCGAGGACGCGATCAAGTTCGTCGCGACGGACGGCCGGCGCCTGGCGCTGACGAAGTCGCCGCTCGACACGCGCTCGATGCCGCCGCGCCGCGCGATCGTGCCGACGAAGGGCCTGTCGCTGTTCAGCCGCGTCGTGCGCGAGCCGCTGGCCAACGTCGAGATCCAGTTCAGCGAGAACCAGATGGCGCTCAAGGCGCGCTCGGTCGTGCTGCCCGAGAAGGAGGGCGGCGAGCCGCGCGTGACCGAGGAGATCGAGGCGTTCGCGCGCCTGATCGAAGGCGAGTTCCCGAAGTACGCGACGGTGATCCCGAACTCGTCGGAGAACACCGTCGAGGCCGAAGCGGACCTGTTGACGCGCAAGCTGCGCCTCGTTGCGAACGTCACGTCCGCGGAGACGCGCGCGGTCAAGCTCTCGTTCACGAAGGGCGAGCTCGAGATCAAGGCGCGCTCGCCGGCGCGCGGCGAGGCGAGCGCGCGCCTCCCCGTCGACTTCAAGGGCAAGGCCGTCGACATCGCGTTCAATCCCGACTTCGTGCTCGACGGCCTGAAGAACTGCGAGATGACGCCGGTGCGCCTCGAGTTCAAGGACCGCCAGAGCCCGGGCAAGTTCAAGCTCGGCGAGGACTACCACTACGTCGTGATGCCGATCACGGTGGAGACGTGAACCCGGGCTCGGAACGCCGCGGCAAGGCCACGCTCGCCGATGCGATCCGGGTCTGGCTCGACCAGGCCGGTCTCGCCGGCACGGCCAAGGAATCGCGCGTGCTCGCCGCGTGGGCGCGCGCCGCCGGCGCGACGGCCAAGCGCGCGCGCGCGGTGCGCTTCCAGCGCGGCGTGCTGACCGTCGAAGTCTCGTCCTCGGCGGTCATGCAGGAGCTCGCCGCGTTCTCGGGCGAGGCGCTGCGCAAGGCCGCCAATCGCGCGCTCGGCGGCGATCGCATCGACCGCATCGTCTACAAGCAGAGAGTTTGAGCAAGGCCACCGCATGAGCAAGACCGCTGTTCCCAACGTCTACGACGCCAGCTCGATCACGGTGCTGGAAGGTCTGGAGGCCGTGCGCGTGCGCCCGGCCATGTACATCGGCGACACCGATGTGCGCGGTCTGCACCACCTGATCTGGGAGGTCGTCGACAACGCGATCGACGAGGCGCTGGCCGGTCACGCGACGAAGGTCGACGTCGTGCTGCGCGTCGACGGCTCGATCGCGGTGACCGACGACGGCCGCGGCATCCCGGTCGGCATCCACCCGACCGAGGGCGTGCCCGCCGTCGAGGTCGTGCTCGCGAAGCTGCACGCCGGCGGCAAGTTCGACGGCGGCTCGTACAAGGTGTCGGGCGGTCTGCACGGCGTCGGCGTGTCGTGCGTGAACGCGCTGTCCGAGTGGCTCGAGGTGTTCGTCCACAAGGACGGCGAGATCCACTGGATGCGCTTCGAGCGCGGGCAGAAGGCGCGCAGCCTCGAGGTCGTCGGCAAGACCGACAAGCGCGGCACGCAGGTCGTGTGGAAGCCGGACGCGACGATCTTCACGGCCACCGAGATCCAGTACGAGATCGTCTCGAAGCGCCTGCGCGAGACGGCCTACCTGATGGGCTCGCGCAACATCTCGATCACGCTCGACGACGAGCGCATCGGCCGCAAGGAGACGTTCCACTTCCCCGAGGGCCTGCGCGCGTTCGTCACGCACGTCAACAAGAACAAGGAAGCGCTGCACGAGGTCGTCCACTTCGTGAAGGCGATGCCGAGCCCCGAGGACCCGACGGCCGAATACGTCGTCGAGGTCGCGCTGCAGTACAACGACTCGTACCAAGAGACGATCTTCACGTTCGTCAACAACATCAACACGCACGGCGGCGGCACGCACCTCGCCGGCTTCCGCTCGGCGCTGACGCGCACGCTGAACAACTACCTCAAGCAGTCGAAGCTCGTGAAGGAGAAGGACGCGGACGGGCTGCCGTCCGGCGACGACTTCCGCGAGGGCTTGAGCGCGGTGTTGTCGGTGTACCTGCGCGATCCGCAGTTCGAAGGTCAGACGAAGGACAAGCTCGGCAACCGCGAGGCGCAGGGCGTCGTCGAGTCGATCGTCAACGAGTGCTTCTCGCGCTACCTCGAGGAGAACCCGAACCCGGCGCGGACGATCGCGCAGAAGGCGCTGCGCGCGCAGCAGGCGCGCGAAGCGGCGCGCAAGGCGCGCGATCTCGTGCGGCGCAAGACCGCGCTCGCGTCGGGCAACATGCCGGGCAAGCTCGCCGACTGCCAGAGCAACGACAAGGAGGAGTCGGAGCTGTACCTCGTCGAAGGTGATTCGGCAGGCGGCTCGGCGAAGGAGGGCCGCGACCGGCGCTTCCAGGCGATCCTGCCGCTCAAGGGCAAGATCCTGAACGTCGAGAAGGCGCGCCTCGACAAGATGCTCGGGCACTCGGAGATCCAGACGATCATCTCCGCGCTCGGGTGCGGCATCGCCGAGGAGCTCGACCTCGAGAAGCTGCGCTACGGCAAGACGATCATCATGACGGACGCGGACGTCGACGGATCGCACATCCGGACGCTGCTGTTGACGTTCTTCTTCCGGCACATGAAGCCGCTGATCGATCAGGGCCGCCTCTACATCGCGCAGCCGCCGCTGTACAAGCTGTCGTTCAAGGGCGATCCCGCGTACCGCTACATCAACTCGGACGCGGAGCTGCGCCGGCTGCTCGTCGAGCGCGGCCTCGGGTCGGTCGAGATCGTCGACCAGGTGTCGAAGCGCGCGTGGAAGGGCGCCGAGCTGCGCGAGCTGTGCGACGAACTGCGCGTGCTCGAGGACGTCGCCGAGCACGTGTTCCCGGTGTGGACGCGCAAGGACTGCCGCGGCGTGATCGAGGCCTTCGACGGCCAGAACGTGCCCGAGCACTGGGCGCAGGTCGGCGGCGCCGATCACACGTTCGCGAACTCGCGCGAGCTGCGCGACTTCCTCGATCTGCAGCGCGCGACGATCGCGCGCGGGCGCGAGCTCGCCGTGTACACGGGGCCGGACAGCGGCGTCGACCGCGATCAGGCGCACGTGCTGACCTGCCACCTGCAGCGCACGCACGAGCTCGGCGAGGCGCTGCGCAAGCTCGCCGCGCGCGGACTCGCGTTCCGCGGCGGCGGTCGCTGGCTGGTCGGCGGCGGCAAGGAGATGCACGAGGCGACGGACCTGTTGTCGCTCGCGGAGGCCGTGCGCAAGGGCGCGCAGTCGGAGGCGGACGTGCAGCGCTACAAGGGTCTGGGCGAGATGAACCCCGACCAACTGTGGGAGTCGACGATGGATCCGTCGCGCCGGCAGCTCTACCAGGTCAAGCTCGACGACGAGCTCAAGGCCGA
>SCVU01000436.1 GCA_004296785.1 Planctomycetota bacterium | reverse complement strand
ACGCGACGAGCGGAGCGAGGATCGGAACGAGGCTGAAGGTTGCGAGCTTCATGGGCTCGATCATCCCCGCACTCGCCGAGAACGCAAGCGGGCTCGGTCGCCCGAGCCCGCTCGTTCTCTTCGCGCCCTTTTTTTTCCGCGGCGCGCGTTCGCGACGCGCGCGCGGCGCGCGCGACTACTTCGCCAGCGCCTTGACGGCCTTCTTGAGCTGCGCGACGCGGTTCGTCTTCTCCCACGCGAACTGCGGGCGTCCGAAGTGGCCGTTCGACGCGGTCGCCGAGTAGATCGGCTTCTTCAGTCCGAGATCCTTGATGATCGCGGCCGGCCGCAGATCGAACACCTGCTCGACCGCCTGCGTCAGCACGTGGTCGGCCACCTTGCCGGTGCCGAACGTGTCGACGCGGATCGACAGCGGCTTCGCGACGCCGATCGCGTAGCTGACCTGGATCTCCGCGCGGTGCGCGAGCCCGGCCGCCACGACGTTCTTCGCGACCCAGCGCGCCGCGTACGCGGCCGAGCGGTCGACCTTCGACGGGTCCTTGCCCGAGAACGCGCCGCCGCCGTGGCGACCCATGCCGCCGTACGTGTCGACGATGATCTTGCGGCCGGTGAGGCCGCAGTCGCCGTGCGGGCCGCCGAGCACGAAGCGCCCGGTCGGATTGATGTGGTAGATCGTCTTCGCGTCGAGGTACTTGGCCGGGATCACGGCCTTGACGCACTTCTCGATCACTTCCTTGACGATCGTCGCGTGCGGCACTTCGGGGCCGTGCTGCGTCGAGATCACGACCGTGTGCACGCGCACCGGCTCGTTGTCTTCGTACTCGATCGTGAGCTGGCTCTTCGAGTCGGGGCGCAGCCACTTCAGCACGCCCTTCTCGCGCAGCTCGGCGAGCTTCTCGACGAGGCGGTGCGCGTAGTAGATCGGGAACGGCATCAGCTCGGGCGTCTCGTTGACGGCGAAGCCGAACATCAGGCCCTGGTCACCGGCGCCCTGCTCCTTGTGCAGGCCCTCGCCTTCGCTGACGCCCTGGCTGATGTCGGGCGACTGGCGGTCGAGCGTGACCATCACCGCGCACGTGTCGCCGTTGATGCCGAACGCGTCGCTCGTGTAGCCGATGCGCTTGATCGTGTCGCGCGCGATCTGCGCGTAGTTGAGCTGCGCCTTCGTCGTGATCTCGCCGGCGACGACGCACAGGCCGGTCGTGACCAGCGTCTCGCACGCGACGCGCGACTGCGGGTCGGCGGCGAGGCAGGCGTCGAGCACGGCGTCGGAGACCTGGTCGGCCACCTTGTCGGGGTGGCCCATCGAGACGGATTCGGAGGTGAAGAGGTGGCGGACCATGAGTGCTTGGGGTCGGGGGCGCGCTCGCGCGCAGCGGATTTCGAGCGGGTCTGGGTGGGGTCGGCCGTGGATCGGCCGGGGGCTTTGAAGAACCGAAAAGGATAGCAGGAGATCCGGCCGCGCGGATGCGTGATGACGAACGCGGACACGGGGAGCGCAGTTCTTTCCGCAGCGGCGCTCCTGCGCGGCTCAGCGCGCGACCCACACGTCGAGCGGATCGCCGTCGTTGTCGAGCACGGTCGCCGCGCGGCGCCAGCGCGGATCGGCCTCGAGCGCGCGCACGCTCGGATCCGCGTTCGGCACCACCACCTGCGCCGGCGGCACGAGCGCCGCGGGGTCGTCGACCCAGCGCGCGCGCGCGCCGACGTGGAACCACAGGTTGTAGTCCTCCTCGAGGTGGATCGAGACCGGCAGCGCCGGATCGAGCGCGGCGCGCAGCACGGCCGCCTTCGCGCGCCGCTCCTTCTTGTCCGCCTCCATCGGCACCGAGC
>SCVU01000435.1 GCA_004296785.1 Planctomycetota bacterium | reverse complement strand
CTCGCCCAGGCCTCGCCGGCGAGCACGACCGCTTCGGCGTGCAGCGGCTCGCCGCCGTCGGCGTGCACGAACCAGCCGCCCTTCTCCTTCGGCGCGCGCACGACCGCGCGCGCGGACACGCCGCAGCGCACCGGGAAGTTGCCGGCGGCCGCGAGCGCGCGCGGCAGGCTCTGCAGACCGTCGCGCAGCGTCGTGTGCTGGCTCGGCCCGCTCAGCGTGCCGGCCTCCTCGCGCTCGCGCTGCGGCATCCGCGCGATCTCGCGCACGCCGCGGATCAGGCCGCCGAACCGCGTCTCGAACTCGAGCAGCCGCGGGAACGCGGCGGGCAGCGAGAGCTTGTGCGGATCGCCGGCCCACACGCCGTTGACCAGCGGGCGCGCGAGCCGTTCGGCGGCCTCGCTGCCCAGGCGCCGGCGCGCGAAGTCGTAGACGCTCTCGTCGCGCGCGTCGGCGCGGCCGGCGACGAACCGCTCGCCCGCCAGGCGCAGCGCGCCGAGCGGCGAGAGCACGCCGTTCTTGACGAGGCCGAGCGGTGTCGCCGCGAGCTCGCGCAGCTTGCCGCCGCGGACGATGAAGCGGCGCGCGGACTCGGGCGCGCTCGCGACGCGCTGCGCGTCGAGCTTCGCGGCGCGGACCATCCGGTCGAACGCGACCTCGGTGCCGGGAACCGAACTCGGACCGGACTCGAACAGCCAGTCGCCGTCGCGCTGCGAGCGCGCCTTGCCGCCGACCTCGCGCTCGCGTTCGAGCACGACGACCTCGAGTCCGCCGGGGATCGTTCCGCCCAGTTCCCACGCGGCCTGCGCGGCCGACATGCCGCTGATGCCGCCGCCGATCACGACGATGCGTTTCACCCGTCCAGCCTAATGGAACGCGGGAGGGTCGCGCTACGCCCGCAGATCCGGCGCGTGATCCTCGGCGCGGCGCGGCGCCGCGGCCGTCGCGGTGCGCTGCTCGTCGACGGCGGCGACCTGTGCGCGCAGCTCGACGTTGGCCTCGAAGATCGCGGACAAGAGCTCCTTCTTGCGCGCCGCGTCCTCCGCGCCGACGTCGAGCCCCTGCACGACGCTGTAGATCGACGCGATGCCGTCGTCGACGTGCTTGAGCGACTTGACGTAGCGCAGCGCGTCCTCGGCGCGGCGCAGCGCCTCGACCGTCTTCGCGAGGCGGCGCTCGAGGACCTCGACCTGGCGGTCGTGCGCGGTGACCTCGGCGGCCAGCGCGCGCTGGCGCTCGTCGCGGATCAGCGCGAGGCAGATCTCGACGACCTTGCCCTGGACCTTCAGCACTTCGCCGCCCGCCTCGGGCGACATGCGGCTGGCGAGGACGCCGAGCACCTCGCCGATCGCGCCCTCGATCAGCGCGTCCTGCTGCTTGTGTTCCTTGACGCGCTGCTCGCGGCGCTCGACGACGGCGCTCTCGCGCGACGGGCGCTCGCGCAGCGCCTCGAGCTCGTGCACGAGCGCGTCGATCTCGGTCTCGATCGCGCGCGACGAGTCCTCGAGCGCGCGGCCGGCGCCGACGAGCTCGCGGAAGCGCGCGGAGGCGCGGTCGAGCACGAGGGCGGCATCGGAGCTGGTCGCGCTCGGCGCCTCCGAACTCATGTCGACGACGGTCGTGCCGGACGCGTGCAGCTCGTGCTCGAGCAGCGTGCGTTGGATCGCCTGGTCGATCAGGCGCGACACGCGCTGCAGGCTGACGCTGCGCACCTGCTTGACGCCGCGCGCGGCGAGATCGGCGGGCGACTCGGCGCGGCCGTGTTGCAGCAGCGCCTCGACCAGCGCGCGATTCGGAGTTTCGGCCATCGGAACTGGGATCGACCGCCGCGGGCGGTCCGCCTTGAGTGATTGTGCCGCGAACACGGCGCGGTGACGAATCCGATGCGCGGAACCCGGCCGCGCTTGACCGCACGGCGGAGTTCGAGCGGATGCCGGCGCGTGGCGGCCGCTCAGCGGTCCGGCAGCTCGCGCAGGCGCGACGCGAGCTCGGCGTAGCGCGCCGCCATCCACGGCTGAGCGGCGACGACTTCCGCCGGCGGCGCTGCGACGCGCAAGTCGTGCGGGCACAGCAGCACGCGCACGCGCTCGATGCCGGTGGCTGCGGCGAGCACGAACAGCTCCTCGATCGCCTCGTCGCCGAGCGCGAGGCAGCCGATCGACGCGGATCCGCCGTGGATCATGATGTCCGAACCCAGCTCGGTGCGACCGTCGATGTGCGCCTGTTCAAGATCCGCAGCGTTCGGATACGCGACGCGCAGCGCGAGGTGGAAGCGGCTGTTCGGGTTGAGCGCCTCGATGCCGTACTCGCCCTCGGGGACTTGTCGATCGCCTTCGCGTAGCTTCGGTCCGGACGCGCCGCTCGCGGCGAGCACTGGATAGGTGCGCAGCAGCCGCGCCCCGGATCCGTCGTTCGCAAAGACGCGCAGCTCGCGCTCGCGCTTGAGGCCGACCAAGACGAGCGACTGCGGCGGCCACGTCAGTGCCACGCGCTCCAGATCGGGCGCGAGCCGAGCGTGTGCTCCCGGCCCGTATTCGGCCACGCGCTCGTCGATCGTCGCTCGCGCTCCCATTGCGAGGGTCAGCGGGTGAACGGCGCGCCGCAGCGGCTCGCGCAGGAACCACGCGGAGGCCGCGGCGAGGAGCGCGGCCACGAGCACGAGCGAACGGCGGGGGGACATCGCGACACGCGAGGTGTCGCGAGCTTACACCGTCCGACTGAACTTCGGCTTCGCGCTGTCCGCGTGCTTGTCGCGCCAGTACGTGTCGAAGCACATCGCGAGGTTGCGCACGAACAGTTCACCGGTCGGCGTGACATCGATCCGCTCGGCGCCGATCGTCACGAGCCCCTCGCGTTCCTCGGCCGCGAGCAGTTCGAGATCCCTGGCGAAGTGCTCGGCGAACCGGATCCCGTGCCGCGTCTCGATTCGGCGCACATCGATCGCGAAGTTGCACAGGAGCTCGTGGATCACGTCGCGCCGCAGCTCGTCCTCCGCGCTCCGCACGACCCCGCGCTCGATCGGCAGCCGCCCGGCGGGCACGAGCTGTTCGTACTCCGAGAGCTTCTTCGTGTTCTGCAGGTACGCGCCCGCGACGTCGCCGATCGCCGAGATGCCGAGGCCGACGACGTCGGTGGCGGGGATCACGGTGTAGCCCTGGAAGTTGCGCCGCAGCCGCTGCTCGCGCTTGGCGAGCGCGAGCTCGTCGTGCGGCGCCGCGTAGTGATCCATCCCGATCGGCTCGTAGCCGGCGTCGAGGAAGAGCTCGCGCGCGATCGCGCCGAGCTCGAGCTTCAACTCGGGCGGCGGCAGTGTCGCGGGATCGATGTCCTTCATGTGCGCGCCCTTCCACGGCACGTACGCATACGAGTAGACGGCGGCGCGGTCGGGCCGCAGCTCGAGCGCGGTGCGCACGCTGGCTTCGAACGAATCGGGCGTCTGGTGCGGCAGCCCGTAGATCAGGTCGAGATTCACGCCGCGAAAGCCGCGCGCGCGCGCTCGATCGATCACCGCGCGCGTCTGCTCGGGCGACTGGATCCGCTCGATCGCCTGCTGCACGGCGGGGGAGAAGTCCTGCACGCCGAGCGAGATCCGGTTGAAGCCGAGATCGGCGAGCGCATCGAGGTGCGCGGGCGAGGTCACGCGCGGATCGACTTCGACGGCGAGCTCGGCGTCCGGTTGTGCGGGAAAGAGCTCGAGGATCCGGCGCACGACGCGCGCGAGGTCGGCGGGCGCGCTGTAGGTCGGCGTGCCGCCGCCGAGGTGCAGTTGCGCGAGCGCGCGTCGAGCGGGGAGCAGCGCCGCGACGAGCTCGGCCTCGCGCGCGAGCAGCTCGAGGTAGGGGAGCGTGCGCTCCTTGTGCGGCGTGATGATCACGTTGCAGCCGCAGAACAGGCAGCGGTGCTCGCAGAACGGCAGGTGCACGTAGATCGACAGCGGCTCGCCCGCGCGCTCGTTCGCCCGCGCCAGGCGCGCGCGCGCCTCGGTCTCGTCGACGCCCGCGGGTGCATGCGTCTGGAACTCGACCGCGGTCGGGTAGCTCGTGTAGCGCGGCCCCGGCCGATCGTGCGCGGCGACGAGCCGCGCGATGTCGGCGCGCCGGCTCGGGCGGCGCGAGTCGTTCACGCGTGCACCTCGGCGTGCACGGCCTCGATCAGCGCGACCGCGCTCTCGTGCGGCGTCTCGGGCAGCACGCCGTGGCCGAGGTTGACGATGTGGCCGCGCGCCGGCACGCGCTCGAGCAACTCGCGCGTCGCGCGCGCCGTCGCCGCGGGCCCGGCGATCAGCGTGGCCGGATCGAGGTTGCCCTGCAGCGCCTTGCGCACCGCGAGCGCGTCGAGCGCCGCGCGCAGAGCGCCGAGGTCGTTGCGCCAGCACAGCGCGAGGCCCTCGCTCGGCAGTTCGGCCGCCGCGGCGGCGAGGTGCGGCGCGCCGTTCAGGAACAGGATGCGCGGCACGCCGGCGCGGCCGAGCTCGTCGAGCAGGCGCGACAGGTGCGGCCGCACGTGCATGGTCCAGTCGTCCAGCGACAGCAGGCCGGCCCACGAGTCGAAGACCTGCACGAGGTCGGCGCCCGCGCGGTGCTGCTCGACGAGGTAGGCGGCCGACAGGCGCGCGAGCGTGTCGAGCAGCTCGCCGAACAGCACGGGGTCCGCCGCGAGCAGCGCGCGCAGCGCGGGGAAGTCGCTCTTGCCGCCGCCCTGCACCGCGTACGCGGCGAGCGACCACGGCGCGCCGCCGAAGCCGATCAGCGCGCGCCGCTGCGGATCGTCGCCGCCGAGCTCGCCGCGCACGCGCCGCAGCGTCGCGGCGACCTCGGGCGCGATCTCGGCGCCGCTCGGCACACGCAGCGCGCGGATGTCCGCCGCGCTGCGCAGCGGTCGCTCGAGCACCGGGCCCGGGTCGAAGCGGAACGCGAGTCCGAGCGCTGCGAGCGGCGAGACGAGGTCGGCGAACACGATCGCCGCGTCGAGCGGGAAGCGCCGCAGCGGCTGCAGCGTGACCTCGGCCGCGAGCTCGGGCGTGCTCGCGAGCTCCTCGAACGACACGCGCGCGCGCAGCTCGCGGTACTCGGGCAGCCAGCGGCCGGCCTGGCGCATCAGCCAGATCGGCCGGCGCTCGACGACTTCGCAGCGCAGCGCGCGCAACAGCAGCGGATCGGTCGCGGGCGCGTTCATGCGGGTTCGCTCGTGAAGCGGTAGCCGACGCCGCGCACGGTGTGGAAGTGGCGCGGCTGCTCGGGGTCGCGCTCGAAGCGCTTGCGCAGCCGCAGGATGAAGTTGTCGATCGTGCGCGTCGACGGATAGACGTCGTAGCCCCAGACCTTCTCGAGCACGTCCTCGCGCGAGATCACTTCGCCCGCGCGCTCGGCGAGCGCTTTGAGGATCATCGCCTCGCGCTGTGTCAGCACCTGCTCGCGGCCGTCGAACGAGCGGCCGGCGAAGCTGCGGAAGTCGAACTCGTTGCCGCCGAAGCGCAGCACGCGCTCGGCGCCGGGCACCTCGCCGTACCAACGCTGGCGCCGCAGGATCGCGGTCACGCGCGCGAGCAGTTCCCTGAGCTGGAACGGCTTCGCGAGGTAGTCGTCGCCGCCCGCCTCGAGTCCTTGCACGCGATCGTCGACGCCGCCCTTCGCGGTGAGGAACAGCACGGGCACGTTGCAGCCCGCCGAGCGCACGCGCCGGCAGACCTCGAATCCGTCGATGCCGGGCAGCATCACGTCGAGCAGCACGAGATCGGGCACCGCCTGCAGGATCCGCTCGACCGCGCGCTCGCCGTCGTCGACGCACTCGACCGCGTGGGCCTCGGCGCGCAAGTTCTCGGCGATCCCGAGCGCGAGATTGCGCTCGTCCTCGACGATCAGGATGCGGCTTTGTGCGCTCACGAGGCGGGCTCCCGCGCGGCGCGCGGCCACGCGACCTCGAATTGTGCGCCGCTGCCGGGCCCCGCGCTGCTCGCGCGCGCGACGCCGCCTTGCAGCTCGACGAAGCGGCGCACGAGGTACAGGCCGAGACCTGCGCCGGAGCGCGGACCGGGCTCGCGGTGGAACTTGTCGAACAGCCGCTCGGCGGCCGAGCTCTCGAAGCCGACGCCGTTGTCGCGCACCGTCGTGACCACGTCGTCGCCCTGCGCGCGCACGGACAGCTCGATGCGCGGCGCGCGCGTCGCGCTGACGGCCTTCAACGCGTTGTCGACGAGATTGCGCAGCACCGAGTGCACGGCGACCGGATCGGCCAGGCACTCGGCGCCGGGTTCCGCGCGCACCTCGAGCTCGACGCCGTTCGCGCGCACGCGGCCCTCGAACTCCGCCAGCGTCGCGCGCGCCGCCTTTCCGAGGTCGATGCGCTCGCGGACGAGGCGCACGCGGCCCTCCTCGAGCTGCGCGTTGTCGAGCAGGTTGACGATCAACCCGTCGAGCCGCGACAAATCGTCGAGCGCGCGATCGGCGAGCTTGTCGCGCTGCTCCTTCGGCGGATCGCGCAGCGCGAGCGTCTCGATCGACAGGCGCGCCGAGGCCAGCGGGCTCTTGAACTCGTGGCTCGCGCTCGCGAGGAAGCTCTGTTGGCGCCGGCGCAGCGCGGCATCCTGCCGCAGCGCGCGCGCGAGCACCCAGATCGATCCGCACAGCACGAGCAGGAAGAACGCGCCCTCGGAGCCGTAGCGCACGAGCCGGCTCGAGCGCGCGTCGTCGAGCGCCGCGCGTGCGCCGGCGGACAGCACCGGCGCGCCGTCGACGTAGCTGAGCTCTGGGTACAGCGCGAGGACCTCTTCGCGCGTCGCGCCGCGCTGCTCGAGCTCGAGCGCGGCGCGCACGTCGCGCGCGTGCTCGGCCAGGCGCTGGTCGTGCATGCGGCTCGTGTACAGCGCCTGGTCGATCGTCCAGTACGCGGCCTGCGCGACGCACACCGCGAGCAGCGTCAGGAACGCGATGCGCACGCCGCGCAGGCTCGACAGCGGCGCCGTCATGTGCGGACCTCGGCGCATTCGGCGGACAACGCGCGCGCGAGCGCGGCGGCCAGCCGCTCGAAGTGCGCGCCCGTGTGCAAGATCGACAGGAAGCCGACCTCGTACGCGGACGGCGCGAGGTAGATCCCCGCCGCGAGCAGCGACGCGTGCAGCGGCTTGTAGCGCGCCGCGGCCGCGCTCGACACGCATGCCGCGCTGCGCGGCGGCGCGCCGGCCTGCAGCGACAACCAGAACTTCGAGCCGCAGCGCACGAGCTGCACCGGCTGCGGCGCCGCCGCGAGCACCGGCGCGAGCGCGCGTTCGAGCGCGGCCGACAGCACCTCGATGCGCTGCCACGCGCGCTCGCGCTCGAGCACCTCGAGCGTCTTCAGCCCCGCCGCCATCGCGACCGGATTGCCCGACAGCGTGCCGGCCTGATAGACGGGTCCGAGCGGCGCGAGCTGGCGCATCAGATCCGCGCGGCCGCCGAACGCGCCGACCGGCAGTCCGCCGCCGATCACCTTGCCGTACGTCGCGAGGTCCGGGCGGATGCCGTACAGCTCGACCGCGCCGCCGCGCGCGACGCGGAAGCCGCTCATCACCTCGTCGAACACGAGCACTGCGCCGTGGCGCGTGCACAGCTCGCGCAACAGGCGCAGCCACTGCGGCCGCTGCAGCAGCAGGCCGTGATTGCCCGGCACCGGCTCGACGATCGCGGCCGCGATGCGCGCGCCTTCGCGCTCGAACAGATCCGCCAAGCGCTGTTCGTCGTCGAGCGGCAGCACGAGCGTGCGCTCGGCGAACGCCGCGGGCACGCCGGCCGACGAAGGGTGTCCGAAGGTCGCGAGGCCGCTGCCCGCATCGACGAGCAGCGCGTCCGCGTGGCCGTGGTAGCAGCCGGAGAACTTCAGCACGAGCTCGCGGCCGGTCGCGCCGCGCGCGACGCGCAGCGCGCTCATCGTCGCCTCGGTGCCCGAGGACACGAAGCGCACGAGCTCGAGCCACGGCAGCATCGACGTGACGCGCTCGGCGAGCTCGATCTCGTGCCGGCACGGCGCGCCGAAGCTCGTGCCGTCGCGCGCCGCGCGCGCGATCGCGTCGACGACTTCCGGATGCGCGTGGCCGAGCAGCAGCGGGCCCCACGACAGTACGTAGTCGTCGAAGACGCGACCGTCGACGTCGACGAGCTCGACGCCGCGCCCGCGCTCGAACACGATCGGCGCGCCGCCGACCGCGCGGAACGCGCGCACGGGTGAATTGACTCCACCAGGCAGCACGCGGCACGCGCGCTCGTACAGCGCGGCGGAGCGCGGGCCGCTCACAGCCAGCCTCCGCGCAGTGCGTCGCGCGCGTGGTAGGTGATCAAGACGTCCGCTCCCGCGCGCGCGAGCGCGTGCAGGTTCTCGCGCACGACGCGCGCCTCGTCGATCCAACCGCGCTCGGCCGCCGCCTTGACCATCGCGTACTCGCCGGACACGTTGTACGCCGCCAGCGGCAGCTCGGTCGCCTGTTTGACGGCTCGGATCACGTCGAGATACGCGAGCGCGGGCTTGACCATCAGCATGTCGGCGCCCTCGGCGGCGTCGAGGCGCGCTTCCTTGAGCGCTTCGCGGACGTTGCGCAAGTCCATCTGGTAGCTCTGGCGGTCGCCGTGCGCCGGCGCGGAGTGCGCGGCCTCGCGGAACGGACCGTAGTACGCCGATGCGTACTTGACCGCGTACGAAAGGATGCCGGTTTCGACGTGCCCGCGCGCGTCGAGCGCGTCGCGCAGCGCGCCGACGCGGCCGTCCATCATGTCGGAGGGCGCGACGAGGTCGGCTCCGGCATCCGCGTGCGCGACCGCCATCCGCGACAGCGGCGCCAGCGATGCGTCGTTCGCGATGCGCTCGCCCGCGAGCACGCCGCAGTGACCGTGGTCGGTGTACGCGCACAGGCACACGTCGGTGATCACGACGAGCTCGGCGCCGAAGCGCCGCTTGAGCGCCGCGACCGCCGTCGCGATCGGTCCGCGCGCAGCGGCGCTCGCGCGGCCGCGCGCGTCCTTGCGCGCGTCGTCGACGAGGCCGAACAGCAGCACCGCGCGGATCCCGAGCGCGAGATCTGCCTCGACGTCGCGCAGCAGCGCGTCCTGCCCGACGCGGTCGATGCCGGGCAGCGCGGCGATCGGCTCGCGCGCGGCGCGCGAGCCCAGCACGAAGTGCGGCATCACGAGCTGCGCCGCGGACACGCGCGTCTCGGCGACGAGCGCGCGCAGCGCCGGCGTCGTGCGCAGCCGGCGCGGGCGCACGCGCGACGCTCGGCCGAGGTCGGAACGGGGGTCGGTCATGGGATTGCGGGAACCGGGAGCGTAGCGAGCAATGCGTCGAGGTCGGCGCGCTCGGCCTCGAGCACCCGCGCGCCGTCGATGCGCGCGGCCGCGGCGGCCGTCGACGGGCCGATGCACGCGAGCGCGAGCCCGCGCGGCAGCTCGGCCTGCGCGACGAGACCGGCGACGGCCGACGGGCTCGCCAGCAGCACCGCGTCGAGGCACCACGTGGCGAGGTCGATGCGCGGCGTGCGCGGCGCGGCGGCGAGCGTGCGGTACAGCGCGATGCGCTGCACGCGCCAGCCGGTCGCGCCGGACAGCTGCTCGAGGCTGCGGTCGCCGTCGAGCGCGCCGGGCGCGACGATCGTCCACGGCGCGCCGCCCGCGTTCGCGCGCCAGCGCTCGTGCAGCGCGCGCGCGAGCGACGGCGCGTTCTCGGGCGAGGCCACGAGCTCGCAGTGCTCGAGCGACTCCTGCGCCTGCGCCGCGGTGCGCGCGCCGACCGCGG
>SCVU01000434.1 GCA_004296785.1 Planctomycetota bacterium | reverse complement strand
CACGGTCTCGAACGCGACGTAGCGGCCGTCCCGACTGATGTGCGGCGCCGTCGAGTCGCCGTTCCCCTGCGCGCCGGCGCTGCTCACGCTGACGCGCTGCGTATTCAGGCCCGCGAAATCGCGCACGAAAACGTCGCGCCGGTTGTTCGTGTCCCCGGCGACGAGATCGGCGCCGGCGCTGTAGAACGCGACGAAACGGCCGTCCTCGCTCAGCCACGGATCGAACGCTCCGCTCGCGGTGCCGACGCCCGCGAGGTTGACGCTCGCGAGCTTGGTCGTCCCCGCCTCGCGATCGCGCAGATAGACGCCGGACGGCGACGCGGCGCCGTCGACGAGATTCGATGCCGCGCTCTGGAACACGAGCCAGCGACCGTTGCCCGTCAGCGTGCCGCCCAGGCTCGCGCCGTCGCCTTGAGCCCCTGCGGTCGAGAGACTCTCGCGCGTCGTCGATTCCGGCGCCGGCGGCGCGACGTACGGCACGAGCGCACACGACGTGGCGTCGCTGACGAACGCGACGGCGAGCGACGGCAGCTCGAGCGCGACGAATGCGTGGTGCACTGTCAGACCGGCGAGTTCCGGGGTCGCACTCGACGGCAACGCGAACGACGCCGACGCCGATCCGGCCGTGTCGAGGAACGCCAAGCTCGGCGCGAGCAGCGGACTGTTCGGATTCCCGAGCGTGAACGCGAAGTACGGGTCGGGCACCAGCGGCAGCACACCGGCGGCGGTCGGGATCCCGGGGCTCGTGCCCGCGCCCGAGCCGAGCAAGAGATACAACTGCCCGGCGTGCGCCGAGCCGGCCTTCAGCGTCAGCAGCAGCTCGGCTCCGCCGCCGGTGTGCAGCGACGGCGCGGCGGCGACGAGCGTCGGCAGCGCCGGGTTCGCGACGACGGTGCCGCGGATCGTCCGCAGTCCTCCGGCCTCCGCCTGCGCCGCGGGCGACGCACGCGGGACGCCGACGCACAGGTCCGTCACCGCGTCGGAGTCGTCGCGACCGAACGCGACCGAGAGCCCCGTCCAGTCACCCGCGGCGGCGCCGATGAGCTCGAACCCAGTGAGCCCATCGAGGCTCGCGAGCGTCAACTCCGCGCCGAGGCCGACCGGCGGCCGGCCGAAGATCGCGTACGCGGCGCCGGCAGCCGGCCGACCTGCCGGATCGTGGCCGGGTGCTCCGACGGCGAGGTCGGAGACGCCGTCGCCGTTGAGGTCGCCATCGAGTGCGACGGACGCGCCGAAGAAGTCGTCGCCCGCCGACCCGCGGACGATGAACCCGTTCGTGCCGTCGAGCTGTGACGTGTTGAGCTCGCCGCCGTCGACGATCCCGGGTCGCCCGAACACGACGTACGCGGCGCCGGTCCGTGTCACTTGATCCACGCCGAAGCGCGTCGCGCCAATCGCGAAGTCGTGAACACCGTCGTCGTTCCAGTCCCCTCCGCCGCCGAGCGACTGACCGATCGCGTGCCAGTCCTGCGCGCCCGTGATCGTGAAACCCTGGTCCGGCGACTGCGCGCCGAGGACGACGGCGCCGCTCGCCCCGACCGCGACGCCGCCGTACAGCACGTGCACCTGCCCGCGTCCGCCGAGCGCCTTGGGCGCGGACACCGCGAGATCGAGCCAACCGTCGGCGTTGACGTCGCCGATCCCGGCCACGCTCGTGCCCGCTTCACCGTACGAGTGCACGCCTTCGAGCTGGAAGCCGTTCTGCCCGTCGAGCCCTGACGTCAACACGATCTCGTCGCTCGTCGCACTCCCGTACAGCACGTACGCCTCGCCGGCTTCGAGCACGAACGGCGTCGCGCTCGGCTGCGCCTTCGGCGCTCCCGCGAGCAGGTCAGCGAACCCGTCGCCGTTCCAGTCGCCGATGCCGGCGAGCGACGACGCGAGCAATCCGGGTTGCGCGTCGCCGCGGAGTTCGACGCCGATCGACGCGCCGAGCGGATCCACGTGGATCGAGTCCGGACGCGCGACGAGCGCCGCACCACGCACGACGAACGCCGCTCCACCATCGACGAGGCCCGGAGCGTCGCGATACGGCGCGCCGACGGCGAAGTCCGCCCGTCCGTCGCCGTCGAAGTCGCCGAGCGGTGCCAGCGTCTGCCCGAGGTGCGAGTACGCCGCAAGCCCGAACAGCCGCGTCGCGGCGCCGGGCGCCGTCGCGCCGAGGATCAGGTCGGGCAAGGCGCCCGCGAGGTCGCCGTAGACGACGAACGCCTCGCCGGCCAACTTGTCGATCTGGGTCGGCTGCTCCGGATCGCTGTCCGGGACGCCGATCAACGCATCGCCGCGCCCGTCGCCGTCGACATCGCCGACCAATGCGACCGCCGAGCCCGCGTGCTCGCCCGCCAGCGAGTTCCAGATCACGGCACCGCCGTTCGGCGCGGGCTGCGCGAGATCGACGAGCGGCGGGAACTGCGCGGCGGCCGATGCGACCGGAAATGCGGCGGCCCAGCCGAGCAGCGCGCGCGAAGGTGCGAGAAGTTCCATCGAGTGCGTCCTCCAGCGATCCATGCTAAGGCCGGATCGGTGGAGCGCACGCGGAACGCACGCTTGTTACCGCGCGGCGACCACCGGCGCCGCGTTGCGAGTGTGGAACGATCCGGGTCGATCGTTGCGGGTGCGAGCCGACTTCGACGGCGAGTCGACTCCGCCGGCGCTCAGCGCGTGCCCGCCGCCGCCGCCACGCGCTTCCCGCGGATCGAATCGTAACCGAGGCTCTTGCGCGTCACGTCCCCCGTGCGCTCGCAGTAGACGTTGCACGCGTCGTACGGCTTCGCATAGACGTGCAGCGACGCCGCCAGCGTCCCCGGCCGACTCCGCACCACGTGCAGCCCGATCTCGTCGCGGATGAACGCGACCTCGCCGCGCGGGAAACGCATCTCGCGCGTCAGCACCGGCGCCGAGCCGCTCGTCCAGCGGTACTGCAGCTCGTCGATCTCGCCGTCGAGCACCGCCATCCAACAATTCTGCCCCTCGTGGTTGTGGATCGGGCTCGCCTGCCCGATCCCCCAGCACAGCACGAGCAGCTCGAAGTCCGCGTTGCGCGCGATCTGGTGGCGCGTGTAGCGCTGCGCGTCGTAGAAGCCGAACGGGCGCCAGTCCTCGTGCGCGCGCGCGTAGCTCGAGAGCAGCGCCGAAGCGCCCGGCGCGCGCGCGTCGCGCTGGAATTCTCGCTGCAGGTCGTCGACGAGGCGGTCGAGGGCGGCGCTCATCCCGGACATTCTACTGCGAACCGCGCCACGAACACGGGAGTCGCCGCCGCTCGCGTGGCTAGAATCCGGCACCCCGCGCCGTCCGCTCGAGAGCCCCCCCACCTTGCAACTCGGCTTCGTCATCGATCACTCCCGCTGCATCGGCTGCCACGCCTGCACGGTCGCCTGCAAGTCGGAGAACGACGTGCCGCTCGGCGCGTTCCGCACCTGGGTCAAGTACACGGAGACCGGCGAGTTCCCGCAGGTCAAGCGCCACTTCGCCGTGCTGCGCTGCAACCAGTGCACGAACGCGCCGTGCGTGACGATCTGTCCGACGAACGCGCTGTCGAAGCACGCGAACGGAATCGTCGACGTCGATCCGAAGCTGTGCATCGGCTGCAAGAGCTGCATGCAGGGCTGCCCGTACGACGCGCTGTACATCAACCCCGACTCGGGCACCGCGCAGAAGTGCCACTTCTGCGAGCACCGCACCGAGCGCGGGCTCGCGCCGGCCTGCGCAGTCGTGTGCCCGACCGAAGCGATCATCCCCGGCGACTTCGACGACCCGAAATCGATGGTCGCGCGGCTGCGCGCGATGGGCGAGCTCGAGGCGCGCAAGACCGAGGCGGGCACGCAGCCGAACGTCTGGTACCGCGAGGTCGACCCGAGCGCGATCGAGCCGAACGAGACCAATCCCGCGGGCGGCTACCTGTGGTCGAACCAGATCGAGGGCGCGCAGCACGACGCGTCGCGCTTCCTCGCCAGCGTCGAGCAGCGCGCGAGCGCGCGCACCGTCTACGACGTCGACCAGCAGCCGATGTGGGGCTGGAAGGTCTCGGCGTACCTGTTCACGAAGGCGATCGCGGGCGGCCTCGCGCTGGCCGGCCTGCCGATCCTCGCCGAGGGCTCGGCGCGCGGCGTGATGGCGATCGCCGCGCTGGCGCTCGCGTTCCTGCTCGCGACGACCGCGCTGCTGGTCGTCGACTTGAAGCGCCCCGAGCGCTTCCTGCTGATCCTCACGAACCCGAACTGGAACTCGTGGCTGGTCAAGGGCGCGTGGATCCTGATCGGGTACGGCACTGCGCTCAGCGCGTGGCTCGCGCTCGCTTGGTTCGACGTGTGGCCGCCGGGCATCGCGCGCAACGCGCTCGCCGTGCTGACCGGCGTGCTCGGGATGATGACCGCGGGCTACACGGCGTTCCTGTTCGCGCAGGCCAAGGGCCGGCCGCTGTGGATGATGCGCGGGATGTTCCTGCACCTCGTGATGCAGGCGCTGGTCGCGGGCGCCGCGTGCGTGCTGCTCGCGTACCGCGTGCCGGCGCTGCAGGCGGAGTTGAGCCCGGGACACGTCGGGCTCGCGCTCGTCGCGCTCGGCGGCGCGGTGATCGTGAACCTGATGCACGCGTTCACGAAGGGCCAGCGCGCGCCGTACGGCCGCGAGCGCGAGTACTCGCTCGCGCTCGAGCTGCTCGAGCGCGGACCGTACGCGCGCAAGCACCGCTACCTCGGCCTGGGCGTCGGGATGCTGCTGCCGCTCGCACTGCTCGTGCTCGCGTACTCGCTCGGTGCGGGTCATGCGGCGTCGCCGTGGCTGCAGTCGACGGCCGCGATCGCGGCGTGCGTCGGCCTGTACATCGAGAAGGACGTGCTCGTGCAGGCCGGCCAGGCGCTGCCGATCTCCTGAGGAGCGCGGATGACCACGCACACTGGATACCGCCGCGAGAGCCCGTGGGACCTCGCCGTCGGCCCCGGCCCCGAGCACTGGGATGACTGGGTCGAGTACGACCCGAAGCAGTGGCCGACGCGCGTCGAGCGCCACTACGCGATCGTGCCGACGATCTGCTTCAACTGTGAATCGGCCTGCGGCCTGCTCGCGTTCGTCGACAAGCAGGACGGCGCGATCGCGAAGTTCGAGGGCAACCCGGTGCACCCGGGCTCGCGCGGCCGCACGTGCGCGAAGGGACCCGCGACGCTGAACCAGGTGCAGGATCCCGATCGGATCCTCGAGCCGATGAAGCGCGTCGGCCCGCGCGGCAGCGGCAAGTTCGAGCCGGTGAGCTGGGACGACGCGCTCGCCGACATCGGCGCGCGCATCGCGAAGGCGCTCGACGAGAATCGCCGCGACGAGATCATGTACCACGTCGGGCGGCCGGGCGAAGACCACTTCGTGCTGCGGATGCTGCAGGCGTGGGGCGTCGACGGCCACAACAGCCACACGAACGTCTGCTCGAGCTCGGCGCGCTTCGGATACACGCTGTGGATGGGCGCGGATCGGCCGTCGCCCGACTACGCGGGCGCAGAGTTCCTGCTGCTGATCTCCGCACACCTCGAGACCGGCCACTACTTCAATCCGCACGCGCAGCGCGTCGTCGAGGCGAAGGAGCGCGGCGCGCGCCTCGCGGTGATCGACACGCGCCTGTCGAACACCGCGTCGCGCGCCGACCTGTGGGTCTCGACGTGGCCGGGGTCGGAGCCGGCGCTCTTGCTCGCCGTCGCGCGCGAGCTGTTGCGCCGCGGCGCAATCGACCGCGAGTTCGTCAGGCGCTGGACGAACTGGCAGCAGGCGCTGCAGCACCTCGCGCCCGCAGCGGTGACCGGCAACCTCGACGCGGACTTCGACGCGTTCCTCGCCGCGCTCGCCAAGCACTACGACGCGTACACGCCCGAGCTCGCGGCGCAGGAGTGCCGGATGCCGGTGGAGACCGTCGCGAAGCTCGCCGACGAGATCCAGCGCGCGGGCACGCGCTTCACGAGCCACGTGTGGCGCTCGGCCGCCAGCGGCAACCTCGGCGGCTGGCAGGTCGCGCGCTGCCTGATGCTGTTGCACGTGCTGACCGGCAGCGTCGGCCGCGAAGGCGGCGTGAATCCGAACACGTGGGACAAGTTCGCGCCCAAGCCGTCGCAGAACCCGCCGGCGCAGTCGCACTGGAGCGAGGTGCTGTTCCCGCGCGAGTGGCCGCTGTCGCACTACGAGATGAGCTTCCTGCTGCCGCACCTGTTGCGCGAGCAGAAGAAGCGGCTCGAGGTGTACTTCACGCGCGTCTACAACCCGATCTGGACCAACCCCGACGGTTGCTCGTGGATCGAGATGTTCGAGGAGGAGAACCGCGTCGGTTGCCACGTCGCGCTGACGCCGACGTGGTCGGAGACCGCGCAGTGGGCCGACTACGTGCTGCCGATGGGCCACGGCCCCGAGCGCCACGACCTGATGAGCCAGGAGACGCACGCCGGCACGTGGATCGGCTTCCGCCAGCCGGTGCGGCGCGAGTACGAGCGGCGCGCGGGCCGCGAGCACGAGCTCACGCTCGGCGCGAATCCCGGCCAGGTGTGGGAGGAAGCGGAGTTCTGGATCGCGCTGACCTGGCACGTCGATCCCGACGGCACGCGCGGCATCCGCCGCTGGTACGAATCGAAGCTGCAGGCCGGCCAGCCGGTCTCGATGGACGAGTACTTCGGCGACATCTTCGAGCACTCGGTGCCGGGCCTCCCCGCCGCCGCCGCGGCCGAGCAGAAGACGCCGCTCGAGTACATGCGCCGCTACGGCGCGTTCGAAGTCCCCTACGGCGGCCAGCAGCGCTACGAAGCGCCGGTGAAGGAGGGCGGCGTCGTGCTCGAGGACGGCTCGCGCCGCGCGGGCTTCAAGACCGAGAGCGGACGGCTCGACCTGTACTCGAAGACGCTGGCCGAATGGGGCCACGCGGACGTCGCGCTGCCGGAGTACATCCGCTCGCACGTGCACTGGCGCGCGCTCGACGAGCGCGCGGGCGAGATGGTGCTGTTGCCGACGTTCCGGCTGCCGACGCTGATCCACACGCGTTCGGCCAACAGCAAGTGGCTGCAGGAGATCAGCCACACGAATCCGCTGTGGGTGCACCCCGAGGACGCCGAGCGGCTCGGCCTCGCGACCGGCGATCTCGCGCGCGTCGCGACGCGCATCGGCTGGTTCGTGCCGCGCGTGTGGGTGACCGAGGGCATCCACCCGGGCATCGTCGCGTGCAGCCACCACGTCGGGCGCTGGCGCCTGCAGGATCGCAACGGCGTGTCGCGCGGCAGCTCGAGCCTCGTCGAGATCCAACGGCAACAGAGCGCGTTCCTGATCCGGCACAAGCAGGAGGCGACCGCGCACGCGAGCTCCGATCCCGACACCGAGCGGATCTGGTGGACCGAGTGCGGCGTCAACCAGAACCTGACGTTCCCGGTGCAGCCGGATCCGGCCAGCGGCATGCACTGCTGGCACCAGGTCGTGCGCGTCGAGCGCGCGCGCGACGAGGATCGCTACGGCGACGTGTACGTCGACACGCAGCGCTCGCGCGAGGTGTACCGCGAGTGGCTCGCGCGCGCGAAGCCGGCGCCCGGGCCGGGCGGACTGCGCCGGCCGCTGTGGATGAACCGACCGCTGCGGCCGCGCGACGAGTGCTTCAAGTTGCCGACGAGCTAGTCGCGGCGGCCGCGCGCAGCGCGCGCTGCGAGTCGCGCACGAACCGCCGCTGCAGCGCGCGCGCGAGCGGCTTGGCGACGCGCGCCGGAAAGTACTCGGGCCGCGAGCACGCGCGCAGGTCGTACCAGACCGAGCCGTCGGCGAGTTGCTCGACGACGAAGTGCTCCTCGCCGCTCTCGACGTGGCAGGCCAGCGTCGCGTAGGCGATGCCGCAGCGGCGCACGGCGGCCTGATCGTCGTAGCGCGCGACGATGCGCGCTCCGTTGAGCCACCACAGTCCGAGCACGTGGATCTGCACGCAGACCGTGTCGCCTTCCACCGCGCGCACAATCGCCCACGGCGCCGGGAACATCCTCCACTCGCGCAGCGCAGCACGCGCGCGTTCGTACACCGCGTCGCCGCGGCCGAGCTGCACGCGGGTGTGGTCGTAGTCGTAGCCCGGCGGCGCGCGATCGATCGCCGCGCCGCTCGCCTGATACGACAGCGGAGCCTGCGCGGCGCGCGCGAGGAAGCGCGCGACGTCGCCGTCGGTCGGGCGGCGCAGCGAGGCGCTGGCGGAGTGCGGCGACATCGCCCCTAGCGCGCGACGAGTTCGCGCGCCGCGCCGTTCCACGTCGGGTGCTCGAACTCGAAGCCGGACCCGAGCAGGCGCGCGGGCACGACGCGGCGGCTCTTCAGCAACAGCTCGGTGTCGGTGCGCAGCGCGACCGCGCCGAGCTCGAGCATCCACGCCGCGGCCGGCAGTCCGACGGGCATGCGGCAGGCCGCGCGCAGCTCGCGCGCGAACTCGCGCTGCGGCAGCGGCTCGGGCGCGCACAGGTTGACCGCTCCGCACAGCTCGTCGCGCTCGATCAACCAGTCGACGGCGCGCGCGAAGTCGCGCTCGTGGATCCACGACACGTGCTGCGCGCCGCCGGCCATCGCGCCGTTCAAACCGACGCGCGTCAGCCGCCGCAGGACCTCGAACACGGTGCCCGGCTCGCGGCTCATCACCATCGCGGTGCGCAGCAGCACGAGCCGCGTCGCCTGCGGGCAGGCCGCGACCGCCGCGCGCTCCCACTCGCGCGCGATGTCGATGCTCCAGCGCCAGTACGCGGGCGCGTCCGGCTCCGCGCCGCCGATCACGCCGCGCGCCTCGTCGTTCGCGGCGTCGTAGCGGTGCGCGTAGATCGTCGCGGTGCTCGACTGCAGCCACGCGCGCGGCGGCCGCGCCGCGGCCGCACAGGCCGCGCCGAGCACGCGCGTCGACTCGACGCGCGAGTCGAGCATCTCGCGCAGGTTCTCCTTCGTGTAGCGGCAGTCGACGCTGCGGCCGGCGAGGTTGACCAGCGCGTCGGCGCCGTCGAGCTCGCGCGCCCACGCGCCGAGCGTGCGGCCGTCCCAGGCGACCTGGCGCGCGCCCCCCGGCCGCGCCCCGCCCGCGCCGCGCGTCAGCACGACGACCTCGTGTCCGGCGGCTGCGAAATGCCGCGTCAGCAGGGTCCCGAGATGTCCGTTTCCGCCGGGGAGGATGATCTTCATGGCGCGTGAACGTATATTAGTGAACATGTTCACCAAAAACAAGCCGCGGCGCCGGGGCCGCCCGAGCGGGCCGTCCGAGAAATCCGCGCGCACGCGCGCCGAGCTGTACCGGACGGCGATCGAACTGTTCGCAAAGACCGGGTACGAGGCGACGACGCTGCGCGCGATCGCGGCGCGCGCCAAGGTCAGCCCCGCGCTCGTCTACCGCTACTTCCCGAGCAAGCGCGCGCTCGTGCTCGCGCTGTACGACGAATTGTCCGCCGCGTACGCCGAGCGGACGCAGGCGCTGCCCGCGGGCCGCTGGCGCGAGCGCTTCCTCGTCGCGCTGCGCGCGAGCCTCGACGTGCTCGGCCCCCACCGCTCGACGCTGGTCGCGCTCGTCCCGGCGCTCGTCGGCGGCGACGAGAGCCTGTTCGCACCCGCGACCGCGTTCTCGCGCGAGCGCGTCGAGCGCGCGTTCGTCGCGGCCGTCGAGGGCGCCGACGACGCGCCGGGCCCCGCGCTCGCCGCGGCGCTCGGCCGCGTGCTGTACCTCGTGCACCTCGCGCTGATCCTGTGGTGGCTGCTCGACCGCAGCCCGGGCCAGCGCGCGACGCGCGGACTGGTCGCGCTGACCGAGCGCGCGCTGCCGCCGCTCGCGCTCGTGCTGAAGCTGCCGCTCGTGCGCAACCTCGTCGTCGACTTCGACGCCTCCGCGCGCGAAGCGCTGCAAGGACGTTGACCGCTCCGCACACAAGGCGGATGCTGCGCGCCATGCGCTGGCCGGCCGCTCTGCTCCTCGCCGCCGCGCCGGCCGCCGCGCAGGGCCCCACGGACGCGCGCCCGCTCGCACCGAACACGCCTCTGTCCGTCGCGATCCCCGCCGTCGCCGCAGCCGCAACGGTGTTCAAGATCGACGTGCCCGACGACGCGACCGGCCTGTGGCTGCAGGCGCTCGGCGCCGACATCGACATCGAGATCGACGCCGCGTACGAGGCGCCGCCCGACAGCGCCGACGCGCTCGTCTCGTCGAACCTGTGGATCGACGAGCAACTGTTGATCGAGCGCGGCAACGGCGTCCCGCTCCAGACCGGCGCCTGGTACGTGCGCGTGCACGGCGTCGAGGCCGGCGGCGACGGTCCGCGCGAGGGCACGTGCACGCTGCTCGCGCGGCTGATCCGGCCGGAGCCGCGCCCGCTCGCGGCGAACGCGCTGGTCGAACTCGAGCTCGCGCGCGACCAGGGCCTGCGCGCGGTGCTGTTGCCGAGCCTGCCCGCGGATGCGCGCGGCCCGTGGATCGTCGAGGCGTTCAGCCCGCTCGCCGACATCGATCTCGTGATCGGCCCCGCCGATCCGCGCCGCACGCTGCAGGCGCCGCTCGGCCGCTCCGAGCGCATGTTCTCGTACGAGGCGCTGCGCATCGACGCGCAGCTGCTCGCCGCCGGCCTCGCGCTGCACGTGTACGCGCACAGCGATCTCGAGAGCGTCGACGCGATCCCGGTGCGCGTCGCGCTGCGCTCGGTCGACTCCGCGGGTCCGCGCGCGCTGGTCGAGGCGCCGCTGCCGAACGCCGCCGCGCTCGGCCCGTTCGGCGCGCCGATCGCGGCGACCGTCGCGCTGTTCGGACCGCTCGGCAGCGGCTCCGGCGTCGTCGTCGATGCGCGCGGCCGCATCCTGACCAACGCGCACGTCGTCAGCGGCGCGCGCGGCGGCGCGGCGCTCGACCTCGCGGTCGGCTTCACCAGCGATCCGGCGCTGCCGCCGATCCCGTGCTTCGCGGCGGAGCTGCTCGAGTTCCGCCCGGACCTCGATCTCGCGCTTCTCGGAATCCGCGGCTGGATCGACGGGCGTCCGTTCGCGAGCGCGCCGGCGTTCCCCGCGTGCAAGTTGCGCGAAGGCGCGGCGCCCGCGCTGGGCGAGCGCCTGATCGTGCTCGGCTATCCGATGACCGGCGGCGCTTCGTCGATGGTGCCGATCTCGCTGACCGAGGGCGTGATGTCGGGCTGGTCGCAGGACAGCGTCGGGCGCCTGGTGAAGACCGACGCGGCGATCCACGCCGGCGTGTCCGGCGGCGCGTGCCTCGACGCGGCGGGCGCGCTGGTCGGCCTGCCGAGCTCGAGCCTCGCGGATGCGAATCAGGCCGGCGGCCTGGGCTTCGTGATCCCGCTCGAGCGGCTGCCGGCCGTCTGGCGCGCGGCGCCGGCCGAATCGCGGCCGCGCTGAGCGCGCGTGTACGGAATTCGTTTCGTTGCGGCGCGCGCGGCGGCGGATTCCGGCCCCCGGGCTGCGCGGCAGGGATAGCATGAACGATGGAGGGTCGACATGAAGCTGATCTCTGAGCTGCTCGACGGACGTCCGCGCGTCACGCTTCCCCCGCACACGACGGCGCTCGCCGCCTCGCGCGCGATGACCGACTTCCAGGTCGGCGCCGTGCTGGTCGTCGACGCCGACGGGACGCCGCTCGGCATCTTCACCGAGCGCGACCTGATGACGCGCGTGATCGTGGCCGGGCTCGATCCGTCGCGCACGCTGATCGAGCGCGTGATGTCGCGCGACGTCTACTGCGTGTCGCCCGAGCGCAAGCTCGTCGAGACCGCGCGCGAGATGCAGTCGCGCCACATCCGCCACCTGCCGGTGATCGCGAACCAGCGCTTCCTCGGCATGCTGTCGCTGCGCGACGTCCTGCGCGAGCTCTTGAACGACAAGACGCGCGAGGTCGAGGAGCTCACGGCCTACATCCAGGCGACCGAGATCCCGGACGAGAACCGCGACTCGAGCTGCTGAGCGCGCGGCGCTAGCGCGAGAGCGGCGCGAGCTTCGCGGTCTCGCCCACCGCGACGCGCGCCGGCCACGAGCCGCTCGGCCGCCGCTCCAGGCTCGCCAGGCGCAGCGCGACGCCGCCCTGGTTGGTCAGCTCCGCGCCGCCGTCGACGCGATCGGCGAGCCGGAACATCCCGGCGCCCGCGTCGATCTCGAAGCCGCACGCGAGCTCGAGCCGCGTCGCGCCGCGGCGCGTCTCGACGCACAGCTCGCGCGCGCGCTCGACGCCGACGCGCAAGCTCGCGCCGGGCTTGGCGGGCGGCGCGAACGCGAGCTCGGCGGGTCCGACGATCGACAGCGACGCGCGCTCGGGAAACGACAGCGTCACGCGCGCGCCGCAGTCGACGACCAGCGTGCCGCCCGCGCGCGATTCGATCGCGCGCGCGTGGCCGAGCTCGAGCGCGTCGCCGCCGTGCAGCAGCCGCGCGCGGCCGCTCGACAGCGCGAGCCAGGCCGAGGGTTCGGTCGTCGGCGTGCCTGCGGCCGCGAGCAGCGGGGCGGCGAGGAGCACGAGGAGCGCGCGCATCCGCCGGTCATCGGCCGCCGCGGGCCGGCCGACTTGAGTCGCGGCGGCGGAAACCGGGCGCCCCTCCGTTCACGCAGCGCCGGTGCGTAGCTCGCACAGCGTCGGCGCGCAGCGCCGACGCCTAGTTCGCGAAGCGCCGGCGCAGGTAGCTCGCGCGCAACCGGTCGCGCTCGCTCGTCTCGATCAGCTCCTGCTCGCTGCCTTCCTTCGCCAGCGCCTGCAGGTGCCCCTTCTGGATCTGCACGGTGATGCGGTTGAGCTCGGGCAGCGAGAGCCCTTCGAGCAATCCGAGGCAGCCGCCCAGGCGCACCATCGACAGGTGCGCGAGCGCCGTCTCGCTCGGGATCGAGCGCGCGGTGCGCAACAGGCCCCACGCGCGCGTCACGCGGTCGAGCAGCGCCGGCCGCTGCTGCTGCAGCAGCATCGCGCGCACCTTGCGCTCGAACTCGACGATCGCCGGCACCAGCGCGCCGAGATCCGCGAGCAACTGCTGCTCGGAGCGACCGAGCGTGATCTGGTTCGAGATCTGGTACAGGTCCCCCGCCGCGCGGCTGCCCTCGCCGTACATGCCGCGCACCGCGAGGCCGGTGCGCTGCGCGGCCGCGAAGACCTTCTCGAGCTCGCTGCGGACCAGCGAGAGCGCCGGCAGGTGCAGCATCACCGACGCGCGCATGCCGGTGCCGACGTTGGTCGGGCAGCTCGTCAGGTAGCCGAGCTGCTCGCTGTGCGAGAGCGGCAGCTCGCGCTCGAGCGCGCGGTCGAGCATCTCCGCGCGCGCCCACGCGGCGGGCAGATCGTTGCCGGGCGCGAGGCTCTGCAGCCGCAGGTGATCCTCTTCGTTGACCATCACCGCGAGCGTCTCGGTCGAGCCGAATGCGACCGCGCGCCCCGGCGCGGGCGCCTGGCGCGTCTCGCCGGCGGCGAGATCGCGCGACACGAGGTAGCGCTCGCGCAACAGCAGGCGCAGCATCGGCGACGCCTCGTCCATCTCGACCCACCACGTCTCGCCGTCGATGCGCGAGCTCTCGAGCACCGCGCGCACGCGGTTGGCGAGCTCGACCGCGCGCGGCGCCTCCAGGCGCGACACGAACGGATACGCGTCGACGTTGCGCGCGAGCCGGATCCGGCACGAGACCGCGACGTCGCCGTCGGGACCCTCGGCCTGCAACCAGGTTCCGAGGCGATCGGCGAAGCGCGGGCAGTCGAGGGGCAGCACGGATGGGGACCGGAGTCGCGCGAATCCTAGCTTGTCGGATCCGGCGCTCCCAGAGGGGGCGGATCGCGGTCGGAGCCCTTGCGCTCGAGTTCGTGCAAGCGGCCCTCGACCTCGGAGAGCGCCGTTTCGAGCTGCTGCAGCCGCGACTCGCGCGCCGCGAGCACTTCGCGGTGCTCTCCGAGGCGCCGCTCGCGGTCGGCGAGCACTTCGCGGTGCTCGGCGAGCAGGCTGTCGCGGTGCGCGAGCACCTGCTGGTGTTCGCCGAGCTGCCGCGCGAGCTGCTCGCCGCGGTCGCGCAGCCGCGCGAGCTCGATCTCCTGTTCGGCGCAGCGCGACTCGTACGCGTCGCGGATCGCGGCGGCCTCGTCCGCGGCCGCGCGCAGCTCGCCCGCGCTCTGCTCGAGTCCGGCGCAGCGCGCCGCGAGCGCGGTCTGATCGGCGTGCACGCGCTCGAGCTCCGTCGCCTGCTCGACCGCGCGCGCATCGAGCTCCGCGCGCAGCTTGCGGTGCCCGTCGAGATCCGCGCCGAGGTCGGCGACGCTCTTGCGCAGCCCCTTGACCTCGCGCTCGAGCTCGCGGCGCAGGCCGCGGTGGCCGTCGAGGTCCGAGCGCAGCTCCGCGATCGCCGCCGCGGCCGTCACGCGCTCGGCCTCGCGCGCTTCGGCGAGCTCGAGCGTCGCGCGCGCGCCGCGCGCGAGATCGGCGTCGAGTGCCGCCACGCGCTGCTCGAGCGCCGCGAGCGCCGCGGACGCGCGCTCGAGCGAACGGTCGCGCTCGGCCAGCGCCGCGCGGTGCCCGGCGAGGTCGGCTCCGAGGTCGGCGATCACGTGCTCCTGCTCGGCGCGCCGCTGTTCGAGCTCGAAGCGCAGCGTGCGGTGCCCGGTCAGATCGCGCGACAGATCCTCGATCACGCGCTGCTGATCGTCGGCGACCTTCGCGCGCTCGGCGTACGCGGCGCGTGCCTGCTCGAGCGCGTGCTCGAGCTCGCGGATCACGCCGCGGTGACCGGCGAGGTCCTGGCCGAGCGAGTGGATCACCTGTTCTTGCTCGGTCCGCGCGCGGTCGGCCGCGGCGCGCTCCGCCTTGTGGCCCGCGAGATCCTGTCCGAGCGCGGCGAGCGCAGCGGCCTGCTCCTTCGCGCGCTTCTCGAATTCGGCGATCACCTTCGCGGCTTCCCGGCGCTCCTTCAGC
>SCVU01000433.1 GCA_004296785.1 Planctomycetota bacterium | reverse complement strand
GGCTTCGTCGCGGTCGACGGCGACCACGCGGGCTGGCAGGACGCGCTGCAGAACGAGTTCAAGGGCCGCAAGAAGGAGCCGCTGCGCTTCGACGAGTTCGGCGCGTGGAAGGCGGGGCGTTGGGACGACGCCGACGCGGCGCACGCGTGGGGCGTGTTCGAGTACCTCGCGACGAAGGAGCCGAAGCGGTTGTCGGCGCTGTGCGAGGCGCTGCGGCTGCATCGCGTCGAGCACGGCGTCGTCACGCACGCGGACGGCTCGTGGGAGCTCGTGCCCGGCTACGCGATCCCGGTCGCCGAGCAGCGCGCGCTGTTCGAGCAGCAGCTCGGCGCGGACTTCCTCGCGAAGACGAGCGCGTTCCTCGCCGACTGGAAGGGTTGGAAGGACCCGGCGACGCTGTCGAAGAGCAAGAAGTAGCGCGCGGGCGGCCGCGCGTTCGAGGCGCTAGCGCCGCGCGAGTGCCGGCGCCTGCGCGGCGACCGCCGGCGGCAACAGCTTCAACAGCGCCGCGTCGAGCGCGAGGCCGTCGAGCTCCTGACGCGCTTCGTCCTCGCGACCGGCATTCGCCAGCGCGACCGCGAGCTCGACGCGCAGCGCCGGCGCGCCCGTCGCGACGACGCGCCGCGATTCGCGCAGCGCCTGGCGGAAGTTGCGCACCGCGTCGGCCGCGTTGCCCGCCGTGAACTGCTCGCGGCCCCACAGCCACTGCGCGGCCGCGCCGAGCGCCTCGCTGTACAGATCCGCGGACACTTTCGCGCGCGCGTGCGCGGCCGCGTCGAGTTGCTCGGGCGTCGCGGCTCCGCTCCACGCCTCGGCGCGCCGCGCGAACACGAGTCCCGCGTCGAGCCGGCCGCCGAGCAGCTCGCCCGCCGCGGTCGCGCGCAGCCAGTCGACCGACAACCGCTGTTTCGATTCGAGCCGGTCGAAGTGCGCCGTCGCGACCTGCGCGCGACCGGCGCGCGCCTCGAGCAGCGCGAGATTGCCGAGCGTAACCGGCTCGTCCGCATCGATCTCGAGCAGCCGCTCCCATTGCTCGCGCCCGCGCTCGTCGCGACCGGCGGCCGCGTGCAGGAGCCCGCTGCGGAACAGCGCCTCGGCGCTCCACGGCCGCTCCGCGAGCACGGCGCGCCACTCGTCGAGCTCCGGCTCGCGCTCGTGCGGATCGACCGCCAGGTGCCGCGCGCGCAGCGCGTGCGCGACGGCCGAGCGCGGGCTCGCGCGCAGCGCGGCGTCGATGTACTCGCGCTCGCGCCGCCGCGCGGCGACCGGATCCGTGTCCGGATGGCGCTCGACCCACGCGGCGAACGCGCCGCGGTTCGTCAGCGCGCGCCCGTGCTCGAGCAGCGCGAGCATCGCCGGCAACGCGAGCAGGCCGAACACGAGCGGCAGCGCGCGCAGCGCGTATGCCTGCCAGCGCGGCCGCGCGGCTTCGTCGGCGGCCGCGGCGTGCGCGAGCGGTGCGCTCAGCAAGACGCCGAGCAGCGCGAAGCCCTGCGCGCTCGACGCGGGCAGGTACGAGAGCGGCGCGTGCGCGAGCGCGCCGACGAGCAGCGGCAGCAGCGCGCCGCCGGCGATCGCGCGCGTCGGATCGCTGCCGCGCAGCGCGGCGATCGCGGCCCACAGCCCGGCGGCGAGCAGCAGCGCCCACGCGGTGCCGCCGATCACGCCGAGCTCGGCGAAACCCTGCAGCCAGTCGTTGTGCAGGTGCTCGACTTCGCTGAAGTCGCGCGTCGCGCGCTGCTGCGTCGACAGCTCGAGCTCGGCGGGATCGCGCAGCGGCGGATACGCGGCCTGGAACTGACCGGGCCCGAGGCCGTACAGCGGCGCCTGCGCGACGATCGCGGGGAGCGTGCGCCACAGCCGCGTGCGCACTTCGACGCCGCCGAGGTCGCCGGCGGCGGCGCTCGCGGCCGCGCTCGGCGCAGGCGCGCTCGCCGCGCGCTCGCTCGCCGCCGCCGATCCCGGCGCGAGCCACGCGCCGAGCGCGAGCACGATCGCGCATGCTCCCGGAACGGCGCGCGCCGTCAGCGAGGATTGCGCGGGCGCGAGCGCGAGCGCGGCGAAGAGCGCGGCGAACGCGAGCAGGCCGGTCAGCACCGGCGCGAGCAGCGCGTGCGCGGTGAACGCGAGGCACGCGGCGAGCCCGACCCAGCGCCACGCGCCCGGGCGGCGCAGCAATAGCCACGCGCCGGCGCCCGCGCCGGGCAGCGCGGCGAGCGAGAGCGCGCCGGTGTTGCCGAGCGCGCCGGCGAGTCCGCGCGTGCCGCCGAGCAGATGCGACGCGAGCGCGGGCAGCGTGAACGCGAGCGAGACCAGCGGCAGCGCGCGGCCGAGGTTCGAGCGCGCGCCGGGCCGCAGGCTGCCGCCCGCGCACAACAGGCCGACGCCCATCGCGGCGACGCACCACGCGCGCTGCGCCTCGATCGAATCGGTCGCGCGCCCGGTCGCGACGGAGACGGCGCCGCACAGCACCGCGCACAACAACAGCGCATTGGGCAACAGCGCCGGCTCGCGGCCGCGCACGAGCGTCCACGCGGATGCGAGCAGCGCGACCAGCGCGGCGAGCGCGAAGCCCGACAGGTGCGGCAGCGGATCGTCGGCGATCCACGCGCCGTAACCGGACCACGCGAGCAGCGCGCTCGGGCCGACGATGCACACGACCGGCAGCACCTGGCTCGGCTCGGCCAGCAGGTGGCGACCGCTGGGGATCCGCGCCTTGGCCTCGCTCGTGCGTGCGTCGCTCATGCGCGCCTGTCCGTTGCGCCGCGCGCTACGCGCCGCCGCGCGCGTCCGCCGCGCGCGGGCCGTTGCTCGCCAGCGCGAGCTCGCTCGCGAGGATCGCGTCGACGAAGGCCTCGGGGTCGAACGGCAACAGCGCGTCCATCTGCTCGCCCGTGCCGATGTAGCGCACCGGCAGCGCGAGCTCCTTGCGGATCGTGAACAGCGCGCCGCCGCGCGCGGTGCCGTCGAGCTTCGCGACGATCAGCCCGGTCACGCTGACCGCGCTGGTGAACTCGCGCGCCTGCTGGATCGCGTTCTGGCCGTTGGTCGCGTCGATCACGAGCCACACCTCGTGCGGCGCGCCGGGCAGGCGCTTGCCGGCGACGCGCTGCACCTTGCGCAGTTCTTCCATCAGGTTCTTCTGCGTGTGCAGGCGGCCGGCGGTGTCGAGGATCACGACCTGCGCGCCGCGCGCGATGCCGGCGTCGACCGCGTCGAACGCGACGGCCGCGGGATCGGCGCCCGGTTGCTGGCGCACGATGTCGACGCCGCTGCGCGCGGCCCAGATCTCGAGCTGGTCGGCAGCGGCGGCGCGGAACGTGTCGCACGCGCCGACGAGCACGCGCGCGCCGCGCTGGCGCGCGCGGTGCGCGAGCTTCGCGATGCTCGTCGTCTTGCCCGAGCCGTTGACGCCGCAGATCATCAGCACCGTCGGCACGACCGCGAGGTCGGGCTCGGGCAGCGCGGGGCCGAGGCGCTCGAGCAGCATGCGGCGCAGCGCCGCGCGCACGTCGGCCTCGCCCTTCAGCTCGCCGCGCTTGTGCAGCCGCGCGAGCTCGGCGCACAGCTCGCCGGCGACGGCGCCGAGGTCGCTCGTGTAGAGCAGCTCCTCGAGTTCGGCGAGCAGCGCGTCGTCGATCGGCCGCCCGCCGCGGAACAGACCGGAGAGTCCGTCCGACAGCGCGGCGCGCGTGCGCTGCAGTCCCTGCTTGAAGCGATCGAACAGGCCCATCGGAGCTCGTGCGCTCTCAGATCGCCGGCGCGTCGTCCGGAGGAGTGGGGGCGAGCGGCGTCGCGCGCGCGGCCGCCGGCTTCGGCACGCGGTCCTTGATCTTGTCGAGGATGCCGTTGATGAAGCCGCCCGAGTTCTGCGTCGAGTAGCGCTTGCCGAGCTCGATCGCCTCGTTGATCGACACCTTGGGCGGGATGTCGGTGCAGTGCAGCAGCTCGTAGGTCGCCAGGCGCAGCACGTTGCGGTCGATCACCGCCATGCGGCCGATCTCCCAGTTCTGCGCGACGGCCTGGATCGCGCGGTCGAGCTCGTCGCGGTGCTCGCGCACGCCGTCGACGAGGCGCAGCGCGAACTCGCAGGTCGCGAGATCGCGTTCTTCGGTGCGCACGAACGAATTCGCCTCCGCGAGGACCTCGGGTCCGCGCAGGTCGACCTGGTAGAGCACCTGGAGCGCGAGCTCGCGGGCGCGGGAGCGCTTCTTCACTTGCGGCCCCTCCTGCGCGCGGTCGCCAGCGCGGCCAGCGTCTCGATCGCCGCGCGCGCGACTTCGGCGCCCTTGTCCAGGCCGCCCTCGCTCGCGCGCGCCGCACGCGCCTGCGCCTGCGCGAGGTCGTCGCAGGTCAGCACGCCGAACAGCACCGGCTTCTTGGTCTCGAGCGACACGCGCAGGATGCCGTCGGCGGCGGCGCGCGCGATGTGCTCGTTGTGCGAGGTCTCGCCGCGGAGCACCAGCCCAAAGCAGAGCACCGCATCGATCTCCTTGCGCGCGGCGAGCGCCTGCGCGACGAGCGGCAGCTCGAACGAGCCCGGCGCGGAAACGACGCGCAGCGCCGACTTCTCGAGGCCAGCCGCGACGAGCACGTCGCGCGCGGAATCGAGCATGCGCCCCGTGAGCTCGGCGTGGTATCCGGACACGACCGCGGCGATGCGCGTGCCGCGGGGGAGGCGCGCCTCGACGGCACGAGCTGCGGACGCAGGAGGATTCGAACTCTTGGTCATGGACCGGGCGGGGCGCGTTGTCAGAGAAACAGGCGGACATCATAGCGCGCTCGCGCAAGTCGACCCACCCCGGCCTCACGAGTACGATGCGCGCATGCTCCTGCGGCTCCGGGTCAAGGGGTTCAAGAACCTCCGCGACGTCGACATCCGGTTCGGTCCGCTGACGTGCTTCGTCGGCCCGAACGGCGTTGGCAAGTCGAACATCTTCGACGCGATCCAGTTCTTGAGGTACCTGGCCGACGACGAGTTCCAACGGGCAGCAGAGCGCGTGCGTGGGCCAGCTTCGGGCAGCTACAGTCCCGTGGAGCTCTTCTGGCGCAACGATCCGGCGGGCCAGATAGAGCTCGAAGCGGACATGCTTGTGCCGCTGAACGCGATGGACGACTTCGGGCAGCGAGTCGAGCCCGCGATCTCCATCGTCAAGTACCTCGTCCACTTTGGTTTTGAGCGAGAACCGCGTCCGCGCCTCGTCCTCCGTCGCGAGGAACTCACGCACATCATGAAGGGGAAGGCCGAGGAGTCGATCGGATTCCCGCACTCCGCGACGTTCCGCGAGTCGATGGTGCAGGGGCGCAGATCAGGCAAGGCGTTCATCTCGACGATCGACGAATCGGGCCAAGCTGTCGTCGTTCTTCACCAAGACGGAGGAAGTCGCGGTCGCCCGGTTCCTGCAGGTCCATCGCCGCGAACCGTGTTGGGTGGTACCTCGTCTGCCGACTACCCGACGGTGATCGCTGCTCGCCGTGAGATGTCAAGCTGGCACGCGCTTCATCTCGAGCCTTCGTCACTGCGCGCTCCCGATCGATTCGGAGATCCGTCGTCAGTGGACGAGCACGGACGTCACATAGCGGCGACCCTGGAGCGCCTCTCTAGAGCGACGAAGAGCAATGGCGCGGTGTTTCAGGAGTGCACAAATCGGCTAGCGGCCCTGGTGCCGGAGATCCAAATGTTGCGTGTCGAGCGCGACGACGTGCGCGAGCAGATGGTGGTTCAGGCGCGCATGAAGGGAACTAGCACTTGGCTTGGCCCACGATCCCTGTCCGACGGCACATTGCGGTTCCTCGCGCTCGTGACGATGCAGCTCGACGCTGACTCGAGTCGGCTGCTGTGCATGGAGGAACCAGAGAACGGCATTCACCCAAGCCGCATTCCAGCCACGATCGGTGTGCTTCGCGACTACGTCGTCGATGCGCAGTTCGCCGTCTCGGCAGACAACCCGCCGCGACAGATGGTCCTCAACAGTCACTCGTCGGAGGTCATCCGGCAGCTCGACGTGCCGGAGATCCTGTTCGTTGACACCGTGCACTCACCGGCTGGGCGCGAGGCGGTCGTTCGTCCGATTCACGCAGTGGGGAATTGGAGGAAGGACGCGAACACGGTGGAGATCCATCAGCTCGAGAAGCTGCTTGGCGGCAGCCCGATCTCCGCGGAGCTCCTGCAACGGCAGCTCCGTCTCGACTTCGGATCAGCGACATGACCGTCCTGCGGTTGGCGCTACTCGCTGATGGACCGTCTGACCGTGCGCTGCTTCCGATCATCAGCTGGTGCATGCGCACTCTGGCGCCAGCGTCCACGTTCTTCCAGCCGGAGTTCGAGGTTCGTCACGGCGACCTAGAGGCGGCGATCGAGAGCGTTCTGGCCGCTTCAGTTCCGCACGTGCTTTTCGTCCATCGCGATGCAGAACGAGCATCGCTCACGGCGCGACAGGCCGAGATTCCCGGCGTCGCGCCTGGATTAGTGCGCGTTGTTCCCGTTCGCATGACAGAGGCTTGGCTCTTGACGGACGAAGTTGCGATCCGCAGGGCCGCCGGCAATCCGAATGGCAGCGTCGAACTCGACCTGCCAAGGCCGAACAAGCTGGAGAGCCTTCCGGATCCGAAGGCTATCCTGCGTTCACTCTTGATTCGTGCGACGGAGTTCAGCTCGCCGCGCCGCAAGCGGAGTTTCGAACGCGACATTGCGGAGCGTGCGAGGCTGGTCGCCGAGTACACCGACGACTTTTCCGCACTCCGCGCACTCCAGGCGTTCCAGGCGTTCGAAGCCGAGCTGCGAGGGGTGTTGAGCACAATGGCGAGCCCCTGAAGATACGGGCGCGTCGTAGATGTTAACTCCACGCGCCGCGCAACCCATTCGACGTAGAACCGCGATCAGGCGGTGGGGCTCGCCGCGACCGCCGCATCGGCGACCGCATCGACCCGCGCTCCGCGCGGCCGCGTCCACCAGCGCAGGTAGCGGCCGAGACCCGCGACCGCGTCGTCGAGCAGCGTGTATGCGACGGGCACGACCCACAGCGCGAACAGCGTCGAGCACGCGAGCCCGCCCGCGACGCACGTCGCGAGCGCGCGGTAGTCGAGGCTGTTCGACGCGGGCTCCTCGGTCGCCATCGGGATCAGTCCGATCACCGTCGTCACCGCCGTCATCAGGATCGGGCGCAGGCGCCGTCCGCAGCCCTCGATCACGGCCGCCGTGCGCTCCATCCCCTCCTCGCGCAAGCGGTGGAAGCAGTCGACGAGCACGATGCCGTTGTTGACGACGATGCCGGCCAGGATGATCAGCCCGATGTAGCCGATCGAGTCCATCGCGGTGCCCGACAGGTACAGGAGCCACAGCGAGCCGAGCACCGCGAACGGGATCGTCAGCAGCACGCTCGTCGCCGGCACGATCGCCTCGCACAGGATCATCACGAGGTCGACCAGCCCCGCGCGCGCGCGGCGCGCCTCGGCGAGCGGCGACTCGAACAGCACGACCATCAGCAGGAACACGAGCGCGACGCTCAGCATCAGCGCGTTGCCGAGCTCCTTGAACTCGTCCTGCTGGCGCTGCGTCGCGCCCTCGGAGGTGTCGATCGAGTAGCCGCGCGGCAGCTCCAGCGCGGCGAGCGCGCGCAGCCCGGCGTCCTGCGTCTCCTTCATCCGCGTCGGATCCTCGACGCGCGCCTGGATCGTGAACGTGGTCTGGCCGTTCTCGCGGAAGATCGCGCGCGTGCCGCGCGCCACCTCGACGTCCGCGAACGCGGACAGCGCGACGCGCGAGCTGCCGTTGAACACCGCGAGGTCGCGCAGCGTCTCCATGCCGGCGGTGGCCGTCGAGTCGTACTCGATCAGGAACGGGATCTCGCGGTCGCGGTCGTGGTAGCGCGGCAGCGGGTACCCGCGCAGCACCCACGAGATCGTCTCCTGCGCGACGCGCGGATCGATGTCCAGTCCGTGCGCCTTCTCGCGGTCGAACACGACGCGCAGCTGGTCCGGCGCCGCTTGCAGCGGCGAGGAAACGCCCTGCAGTCCCGGCACCGCTTCGAGCAGTCGGATCGCGCGCACGCCGATGCGCTCGAGCTCGGTCGACTCCGGCCCGCGCAGCGTGAAGCTCGTCAGCGTGCGACTGCGCCCCGCGTCCTGGTCCTCGCCCCAGAAGCGGATCTTGTGGCCGGGCAGGCGCGGCAGTTCGCGGTGCAGCCGATCGCGCAGCGCGTCGAGCTGCGACGGCGGCTGGCGCTCGTCCCAGAAGATCTCGATCTCGCCGCTGTCGCGGCTGAAGTTGCACGCGTAGTGGTCGAAGCCGAACTCGGCCTTGCGCTCGAGCAGCCAGCGCTCGTAGACGCCCATCTGCTCGGACGATTCCTGGAGGTCGAACTTGGTCGCGTACTCGACGTCGAACTCGAGGTAGTCGGTGCTCGAGTCCTCGCCGAACGGCGTGACCGCCATGCGCGACATCGGCAGGAAGATCGACAGCATCGCGAGCAGGCCGATGACGAACGCGGCGAAGCGGTGCGCGAGCGCCCAGCCGGCGACGCGGCGGTTCCACACGTCGAGCAGGTCGAGGATCGGCTGCGCGGGACCGGAGCTCGCGGGCGCCGCGGTGCGGCCGGCGGCAAGCGCCGCGCGCCAGCGCGTGAGCTGCCAGCCGATGATCCACGTGCCGAGCGCCGCGCCGGCGAGCGCGAGCACCGGGAACAGCTGCGACGGCGCGGGCAGGCCGTGCTCGCGCGCGAAGGCCCGGTCGCGCCAGTGCTCGTAGCTCCACCAGCCGGCCGCGCCCCACAGCGCGAGCACGAGCGCGAAGCGCAGCGGCACGACGACGGCGAGCAGCGCGCGCGCCGCGGCCGCGAGCGCGACCCACGCGAGATCGCGCACGCGCTCGAGCACCCACAACAGCGCGTGCAGCACGCGCGCCGGGATCATCGCGATCGGCACGATCGCGCTCGCGATCCACTCGAGCCAGCGCGGCCGCGGTCCCTGCAGCCGCGCGGCGATCACCGGCAGGAAGATCAGCGCGACGAGCAGGCTGAAGATCTGCAGCGAGCACAGCGGCACGCCCAGCGCCGCGAACATGATCCTGAGCATCGGCTGCTCGGTCATGAAGATCAGCGGCAGGAACACGACGACCGAGGTCAGCGTCGAGAGCGTGACCGCCAGCGCGATCTCGCTCGTGCCCTGAATCGCCGCCGCGCGGCCGTCGAGCCCGAGCTTGTGCAGCCGCGAGATGTTCTCGACGACGACGACGGCGTTGTCGACGAGCATGCCGACGCCGAGCGTGATGCCGGCCATCGTCAGCACGTTGAAGCTGCCGCCGGTGAAGTACTCCCAGGCCAGCGCGAGCAGCGCCGAGATCGGCACGCCGGCCGCGACGCACAGCGTCAGCCGCACGCGGCGCAGGAAGATGAACAGCACGAGCAGCGCGAGGCCGCCGCCGGTGAGCGCGGAGTCCTTCAGCTGGTCGAGCGAGGCCTCGATGATCTCGCCCTGCGTGCCGAACGGCAGGAAGGTCAGCTGACCGGCGACCTCGGGCTCCTTGCCGAGCTCCTCGATGCGCGCCTTGAGCGCGCGCGACACGTCGACGACGTTGGACTGGCTGTCCTTGAACGCGATCGCGAAGTACGCGTACGAGTCGTCGATGCGCGTCAGCTGGTCGCGCACGCTCTTGACCTTCACTACCTCGCCGAGATCGCGGATGCGCAGCTTGTCGGTGACCGGATAGTCGGCGACCTGCTCGGGATCCGCAAAGCGCATGTCCGAGCGCAGCAGGAAGCGCCGGCCGCCGTCCTCGATCTCGCCGAGCGGCTGCGCGAAGTTGTCGGCCGCCAGCCGCCGGATCAGCTCGCCGAGATCGAGCTGCGCCGCCTCGACGCGCTGCTCGTCGAGCAGGATGCGCAGCGAATCGTCGAGCACGCCGAAGATCTCGACGCGGCTGACGCCGCTGACCGCCTCGAGGCGCGGCTTGACGATGCGATCGACGAGCCAGCCCGAGCGGTCCTCGTCGTCGCCGTGCAGGATGCCGAACCAGATGATCGGCATCTGGTCGGCGTCGCTCGACCACATCTCGATCTGCTCGACGGTGTCGGGCAGGAGCGGCCGCGCGCGCTCGAGCCGGTCGCGCACCTCGGCCTTGGCGAGGTCCATGTCGACGTTCGCGTCGAAGTTGACGCGCACGCGCACCATGTCGGCCTCGATGAAGCTGCGCACCCGCTCGATGCCCGAGAGCGTGCGCAACTGCTCCTCGACGACGCGCGCGACGCGCGCCTCGTTCTCCTGCGCGGTCGCGCCGGGGTTGGGCAGGAAGATCGTCAGGCGCGCCTGCTGCAGGCCGGACGGCAACAGCTGCAGCGGAAGGCGCGAGAACGCGATCGCGCTGATCACGAGCAGCAGCACGAGCAGCGACGTCAGCGCGATCGGCCGGCGCACGAAGAACTCGTACATCCGCGCGCTGCTCGAAGCGGGCGTCGAGTCGCTCATGCGCCGCCTCGGCGCAACTTGCGCCGCTCCAGCGCTCCGAACAGCATGTCGTACAGCGCCGGGATCACCATCAGCGTGAGCAGCGTGCCGAGGATCATGCCGGCGATCATCGTGATCGCGAGCGGGCGCTGCAGCTCGGCGCCCTGGCTGCTGCCGGCGCCGAGGCCCGGGATCGACGGCAGCCAGCCGCTCATCGGCAGCAGGCCGAGCACGGTCGTCGCCGTCGTCATCATGATCGGCCGCAGGCGCGTCGAGCCGGCCTCGAGCAGCGCGTCGCGCACGCTCATGCCGCGGCCGCGCTGCTGGTTCACGCGGTCGAGCAGCACGATCGCGTTGTCGACGACGACGCCGGCGAGGATCACGACGCCGAGCAGCACGATCACCGAGAGCTTGACCTCGAACAGGTCGAGCGCGAGCACGACGCCGATCGCCGACAGCGGCACGGTGACCATGATCACGAGCGGCTGCAGCACCGACTCGAACTGCACGGCCATCGTGATGTACACGAGGAAGATCGCGAGCCAGAGCGCGAACTGCATGCTCTGCAGGCCCTCTTCCATCTCGCGCTTCTGTCCGCCGAGCTCGACCAGCACGTCCGCCGGCGTCTCGATGTCGGCGATCTCGCGCTGGATGCGCTGCGAGAGCCCGCCGAGGTCGAGCCCGCGGCCCGCCGCGGTCACGACGACCGCGCGGGTGTTGCCGAGGCGCCGGATCTCGGCCGGGCCCTGCACGCGGCGCACGTCGGCGACCGCGCGCAGCGGCACCGGGTTCGCCGCGCCGGGGTTCACGACGAGGTCGAGCACGCTGTCGAGCGACGACAGGACGTCGAGGTCGCCCTGCACGCGCACGTCGATGCGGTCCTCGCCCTCGTTGAAGCGCGTGCCGACGTTGCCGAGCACCTGGTCGCGCACGAGGTTCGTGACCTTCGACAGGTCGAGCCGGTACTCGAGCGTCTTGTCGCGGTCGAACGTGATGCGCGCCTCGGGGTGACCGGGGCGCGCGCTCGTGCGCACGTCGGACAGCTCCGGGATGCGCGTCAACCGATCGCGCACCTCGTTCGCGATGCGCCCGATCTCGTCGAGGTCGCGGCCGCGCACCTCGACCGCGATCGGCGCCTCGAGCGCGAACGGCGTCGGCCGGCGGATCTCGACCGCGACGACGGCCGGGTGCTCGCGCAGCAGCGCGCGCACTTCCTCGGCGAACACGTCCTCGCGCTCGGATTCGACGCCGTCGACCATCCGCACGGTCAGGCGGCCGGTGTGCGGGCCCTCGGGATCGCGCGACAGCGTGTCGGGCTCGATGCCGGACACGAGCGCGGTCGCGCGCACCTCGGGCAGCGTGCGCACGCGCGCGTCGAGCCCCGACAGGATCGCGTCGGTGCGGTCGAGCGGCGTCGATTCCTCGAGCTGCACGTGCGCGGTGAACTCGCCCTGGTGGATGTCGGGGATCAGCTCGCTGCCGACCGCGGGCAGGCGCATCCACGCCAGCCAGCCGGCGAGGATCGACGCGGCGATCACGACGAGCGGCGCGGCGACCGCGAAGCGCAGCAGGCCGCGGTAGAAGCGCTCGACGTAGCCCCAGCTCCAGGCGAAGGCGCCGCTGATCGGGCGCGTCAGCCAGCCGAGGAACTTCAGGATCGCGCCGAACGCGATCACGAGCGCGCGCAGCGGGTAGCCGAACGCGATGCCGAAGACGCGCCGTACGCGCGCCCAGAATCCGGTCGCGGGCGCCAGCCGTTCGCTCGCGCCCGTCGCGCCGCGCTGCGCCGCTCCCGACAGTCCGGGCAGCGCGCACAGCACCGGGATGAAGAACAGCGCGACGAACAGCGACACCGTCAGCGACGCGACGACCGCCAGCGACTGGTCGCCGAACATCTGGCCGGCCACGCCGGTGACGAACAGGATCGGCGCGAAGACCGCGATCGTCGTCACGACCGTCGAGGTGACCGCGCCCGCGACCTCCTGCGTGCCGCGCACGGCCGCGTCGAACGGGCTGTCGCCGTCGTCGCGGCAGCGCTCGATCGACTCGAGCACGACGATCGCGCCGTCGACCATCATGCCGACGCCGAGCGCGAGGCCGCCGAGCGACATCAGGTTCAGTGTCACGTCGCCGAGGAACATCGGCGCGAAGGTCGCGACCACGCTGATCGGGATCGCGAGGCCGATGATCAGCGTCGGCGCGACGCGGCGCAGGAACAGCCACAGCACGAGGATCGACAGGATCGCGCCGGTCAGCGCGGACGAGCGCACCTCGTCGATCGCCGCGCGGATGAACGTCGACTGGTCGGACAACAGCTCGAAGCGCGCGTCCTTGCGGTGCTTCCACTCGAGGTAGTCGGCGCGCGCGCGGCCCTCGATCGTCTCGGACTCCTTCTCGCGCCCCTCGGCGACGAGCGTCGCGGTCCACTGGCGCTGCTCCGGCGTGCCGAACAGCCGCGACTTCACGCGGTCGGCGACCTGCACGATGTTCGCGCCCGCTTCGCGATAGACGCTGATCTCGACCGCCTCGTCGCCGTCGATGCGGCTGATCACCGTGCGCTTGGCGCCGGTGCGCTCGACGTGCGCGACGTCGCGCACGCGCACGGCCGCGTCGCCGCGCCGCACGATCGCGAGGTCGGCGATCTCCTCGACGCTGCCGAACTCGTTGAGCGTGCGTACGAGGTACTCGGCCGAGCCCTCGCGCAGCGAGCCGCCCGACGCGTTGATGTTCTCCTGCGCGAGCCGCAGCGCGACCGCTTCGGGATCGAGCCCGTGCGCGGCGAGCTTGAACGGATCGGCGCTGATGCGGATCTCCTCCTGGATGCCGCCGCGCACCTGCACGGCCGCGACGCCCGGCACCGTCTCGAGCTCGCGCTCGATGCGCTTCTCGGTCAGCCAGCGCAGCCGCGCGAGGTCATCCGCGCTCGTCGCGCCCTTCGGCACCGCGACGCCGATGCGCAGGATCGGATCGAGGTTCGGGTCGTAGCGCAGGATCAGCGGGCGCTCGGCGCCGCGCGGCATGAACACGCCGTCGAGCTTCTCGCGCACGTCCTGCACCGCGAACGTCATCTCGGTGCCCCACTCGAACTCGAGCACGACGTCGCTCGCACCGGCGCGCGAGTTCGAGCTCGAGCGCACGAGGTGGGGGAGCGTCGCGAGCGCCTCCTGCACGCGCATCGAGATGCGCTGCTCGACGTCCTCGGGCGCCGAACCCGGCCAGCTCGTGCGCACGGTCAGCGTCGGGTAGCTGATCTCCGGCAGCAGGTCGACGCGCAGCTTGAAGAACGAGACGATCCCGAAGACCGCGACCGACAACACGAGCATCGTCATCGCGACGGGGCGCGCGACGAGCCTGCCGATCACGCTGTCGCGGCGCGTCCGCCCTGCATCCGGCTCGAGCGCCATCCTCAGCCGCCGCTCTTGCCGTCGACTGCCTCTTGCGAGCTCGCCGTGTGCTGCGGCGCCGGCGCGCTGGCCGCGTGCTCGGATTCCGGGTCGACGAGCGTCCCGTCCTCGATGTCGCGGCCGCCGACGAGGATCACCTGCTCGCCGACGTCGAGCTTCGCGCCGGGAGCGAGCAGCAGTTCCACGCGCTGGTCGTCGGAGTAGCCCTCTTCGGCCTCGACGCGCCGCGCGGTGTTGTCGCGCACCACGAGCACGTGGCCCTGTCCGCCCTCGCGCGAGAACGCGCGCTTGTGCACGACCAGCGCCTGCGGGTGCTCGCCGACCGCGATGCGCAGGCGCACCAGCATGCCGGGCAGCAACCACGCGCCTTCGGACTCGCGCTGCAGGAGCGCGGTCACGCGGAACGCACCGGAGGCCGGATCGACGGTCGGGCTCACGCGCAGCACCGCGCCGTGGAACGTGCGTCCCTCCAGCGCCTCGGCCGTCGCGGACACCGTCAGCGGCGGCACCGTGCGCGCGTCGCGCGGCGCGCCGTCCGCGCGCGCGAACATCCCCATCTCGCTCTGGAACAGCCCGTGCTCGCGCTGCGGTCGATAGAACACCGCGCGCAGGCTCTCGATGTCGGTGAGCGTGAAGACCGCGGCGGCCGGACCGATCGCGTCGCCGCGCTTCACCGAGCGCTTGGCGATCACGCCGTCGAACGGCGCGACGACTTCGGTCAGCGACAGCGCGACGCGCGCCTTCTCAAGCGCCAGCTCGGCGCGCGCGATCGCGGTCTTGGCGGCCTCGGACTCGAACTGTGCACGCCGCAGCGCGAGCTTGTCCTGCTCGACCGTCTGCAGCGCGTTGTCGCGCGCGAGCAGCGATGCGTCGAGCGTGCGCTTGGACACCGAGCTCGGCATGTCGCCCTGGCTGGCGAGCTGCACGTCGCGCTGGTAGTCGACCTCGGCCTGCGCCGCGGCGCGCTCGGCGCTGCGCAGCTTGGACTCGGCCTCCGGCACGGTGAGCTCGGCGCGCTTGCGCGCGGCGTGCGACTCCTCGAGCGCGACCTCGGCGTCGCGCACCGCGAGCTGCTGTTCGCGCCGGTCCAGGCGCGCGAGCACCTGATCGGACTTGACGCGATCGCCTTCCTCGGCGAACACCTCGACCGCGTGGCCGCTGGCGCGCGGGAAGATCTGGATCTCGCGCTCGCTCTCGACGGTGGTCGTCGTCTCGAGCCACAGCGTCATGTCGGCGCGCTCGACCGGCGCGACGAGCACCTTGGCGGCCTGGCGCGCGCGCGCGCCCTGCGCGCGGGCTTCGCGCGCGGCGGACTCGGGGCTCTGACCGCACGCTGCCAGCAGCAAGACACTGGGCAGTGCGATCGCGGACGGAAGGACGAGCGAGAGCAGCGCGCGTTGCCGAGCGCGGCGAAGGGGGCGGGGCATGCAGTTCCTGGCGGACCTAGGCGCGACGCGACTCGATAGACTGCGCGCGATGCGCCAGCCCAGCGAGGCTATTGCCGACATTGTAGGGCGCGTGAGTGCGCTCGGCGCGCGCGAGCACGTCGCGCTCGCCGACGCCGCGGGCCGCTGTCTCGCCGCGTCGTACGCGTCCGACGTCGACCTGCCGCCGTTCGAGAAGAGCATGATGGACGGCTTCGCGCTGCGCGCCGCCGACGCGGCCGCGGGCGAGCTCGCATGCGTCGGCGAGGCCCGCGCGGGCGCCGCGTTTGCACGGCCCGTACCGAAGGGCGCGTGCGTCGAGATCTACACGGGCGCCGAGCTGCCGAGCGATTGCGACAGCGTCGTGATGATCGAGCACGTCACGCGCGCCGGCGATCGCGTGCGCGTTCCGCCGCAGGTAAGACCCGGGCAAAACGTCGCGCACAAGGCCGAGGTGCTGGCGGTCGGCCGCGAGGTGTTCGCGCCGCCGCGGCGGCTGTCGCCGGTCGACGTCGCGGTGCTCGCGGCGATCGGCGTTGCAAAGCCGCTCGTGTTCCGCCGCCCGCGCGTCGCGGTGCTGACGACGGGCGACGAGCTCGTGCCGGTCGAGGCGCGCCCGGGTCCGAGCCAGATCCGCGAAGGCAACACGCGCTTCCTCGCGGCCGCGCTCGCGGCGTGCGGAGCGGAGCTGACCGAGGTCGGCATCGTGCGCGACGATCCGGCCGAGCTGCGCGCGCGCTTCGCGGCCGCGCTCGAGCGCTCGGACGTGCTCGTGACGACCGGCGGCGTCTCGATGGGCAAGTACGACCTCGTCGGCGCGGCGCTCGAAGCGCTCGGCGTCGCGCCGCTGCTGCACAAGGTCGCGATCAAGCCGGGCAAGCCGATCTGGTTCGGGCTCGCGCCGAGCGCCGACGGCGCCGCGAAGCCGGTGCTCGGCCTCCCCGGCAATCCGGTCTCGAGCCTGCTCGGCTTCGAGCTGTTCGTGCGGCCGGTGCTCGCGGTCCTCGAGGGCGCGCCGGCGAACGAGACGCGCGAGCGCACCGCGCTCGGCCGCTGGATGGGCGCGCCGCCGAAGCCCGACGATCGGCAGAACAACGTGCCGGTCGCGCTGCGCGCGGGAGCCGACGGCGTCGCCGAGCTGCACCCGCTCGCGTACAAGGGTTCGGCGGACATCGTCGCGCTGACCGGGGCGCACGCGTTCGCGGTGTTCGAGCCCGGCGCGAGCGCTGCAACCGGCGCACTCGTTCGCTACCGTCCGCTGCCGTGGGCGCATCCCGACTGATCCTGCCCTGGTCGCGCGCGCTCGTGCAGGCGCTCGGTCTCGCGCTCGTGTACGCGGCGGGGCCGGGGATCCTGCGCGAGGCCGGGGTCTTCGCGCTCGCGGTGCCGGGCCTCGCGCTGTTCGCGTGGTCGGCGCGGCGCGCGCCGAGCGAGCGCGAGCCGCGCACGTGGCTCGCCGACTGGCTGTCGCTCGCGCTGTTCGTCGGCGCGGAGATGGGGTGGGTCGTGCACGTCGCGCCGCCGATGCTGCCGATCGTCGCGCTCGGCCTGTCGCTGCCGCTGCTCGTCGCGCCGCTCGCGCTGCGGCGGCTGGCGCCGGCGCTGCCGCTCGCGCTCGCGCTGCCGCTCGCGTGGGTCGGCGCCGAAGCCTTCCACCATCTGCTGCCGCTGCCGTTCGGCGTGTCGTGGCTCGACCTCGGGCATCCGTGGATCGACGCGCCGCTGCTCGGCGGATCGGCGCGCGTGTGGGGCGTGTGGGGACTGTCGTGGTGCGCGGCGGCGCTCGCCGGGCTCGCGCTGGATCTCTTCGATCGGCGTCCCGCGCTCGTGCCCGCGCTCGCGTTCGGCATCGGACCGCTCGTGCTCGGCATCGCGGCGTCGCTCGCGACGAGCGCAGGCGAGTTCACCGCCGGTCCGCGCTTGCTCCTTGTGCAGCCCGGGATCGCGCAGTCGCTGAAGAACGAGCCCGACGACGCGATGACGATCCTGCGCACGAGCCTGCACCACACGCAGCTCGGCCTCGGCGCCGCGCGCAAGGCCGGGCGCCCGGATCCCGACCTCGTGTGCTGGAGCGAGACGATGTTCGTCGCGCCCGTGCTGGCCGACGGGATGGTCGAGCGCTTCGAGCAGGGCCTCGCGCTGCCGCGGCTGCACACGCCGCTCGAGCTGGAGCACACGCGCAACATGCGCGACTGGGAGCAGCTGATCGTGCGCGGCACGCTCTACGGCCAGCCGATGCCGGCCGAGTGGAAGCAGAGCTTCGGCAACCTCGGGTTCGGCCCGCACACGTCGTTCCTCTCGGGCGCCGAGGTCATCTTCGAGCAGGACGGCGCCGCCCGCCGCGGCAACGGCGTCGTGCTGTGGAGCGCGCCCGGGGCGAAGAAGCAGCCGTTCGCGCTCAAGCAGTTCCTCGTGCCCGGCGCCGAGACCTTCTACGGGCTCGAGAAGTTCGACCTCGTGCAGAAGGGGGTCGACAGGTTCGCTCCCTACGTGCCCGACCTCGCGCGCGGCGACCACACCGGCGTGTTCGAGCTCGCGCGCGCCAGCGGTCGCCCGGTCCGCTTCTCGGCGACGGTGTGCTTCGACAACGCGTTCGCCGAGCCGTACGTCTCCGCGGTCGCCGCCGAAGCCGCCGCCGGCCGCTGCCTCGACTTCCACGTCGTCGCGACCAACGAGGCCTGGTACCGCGGAGACGTACGGCTCGGCGAACGCGTTGTCGAAGCACACCGTCGCCGAGAAGCGGACCGGGCGACCGCTGGCGCGCGCGAGCTCGAACACGCCGG
>SCVU01000432.1 GCA_004296785.1 Planctomycetota bacterium | reverse complement strand
GCCCCGCCTTCGCGAGCGGGTACTTGCTGTCCGCCCGCATCTGCTTCGCGCGCTTCTTCACTTCCTTCATCAGCTTCGCGATCAGCTCGTCGCGCCGCTCGTACAACCGATATCCGCCGCGCGGCCGCAGATAACCCTGCGCCTCCGGGTGCCGCTTGAGCAGCAGTTCGCGCCCGATGTCCGCCTCGAGGCGTTCGAGTCGCGCGCGCTTGTCGAGCAGGGCCTTGACGAGCAGCGGCATCACGACCGTGTAGTCGATCTGCATGCTCTCGGTCGTGCGCTTGTACTCGTCCTTGTCGACCTTGCCCCAGGTCACGGCTTCCGCGGGCGGGCACGAGGACAGCGAGCCGTCGGTGATCGGCGCCGTCGTCATCTGGATGTCGTACAGGTAGCCCGCGATGTGCGGCAGGCCGAGCACCTGCGAGAGCGCGGGCTCCGGCTGCAGGTTGAAGTTCTTCGGCACGCCGCCGCCGAGGATCAGCGTGCCGAGCGCCCGGCGGTCCGATTCGCGCAGTCCCCACAGGTGGTACGCGCAGCTCTCGAAGACCTCGAGGTGCAGGTCGAGCTCGAAGCGGTGCTTCGATCCGGTCGCCTGCGCAAGCGCCCACAGCGCCATCGAGTTCAGGAACACCGAGCCGTCGGCCGGCGCGCCGACGAAGATCGGGATCGCCTTGCGCGCGCACAGCGCGAGCAGGCCTTCGCGCACGCCGTTCTGCCGCTCCTGCGCCGCGTAGCGCAGACCGAGCAGGTGGCGGAACTCAGGTCCGCTCATCTTGCGCTGGAACTCCTTCTGCGACAGCACCGCGCGCAGGAACCGATCCTGGTCGAGCAGCACGTCTTCGTCGAAGCCGATGTCGGTCACGCGGATCGTGCGCTCGTCGCGCAACTGCCCGTCGTCGCCGAAGATCGCGACCTCGTGGATCGGATGCTTCGCCGCGTTGTCGAGCGCGCGGTGTCCGTCGTGGTAGCAGACCGCATCGGTCGTCGAGACGAGCGCGAACCAGCCGGTGTCGAGCAGCGGCCCGAGCCACGTGTGGATCTGCCCCGACAGCGTGACCGGCCCCGCGACCGCGAGCGTCATCGGCACGCCCTCGCCGACCGCGCCGTCGAGCAGTTGCCACAACCTCCGCAGATACGCTCCGCCGAACGACGGCAGGCACTGCTCGAACAGATGATCGAGGTGCCGCACGTCCTCGACCGATCGCGTCGGCAGCTCGCGCACGCCCTGACTTGAATCGGCGGGGCACGCGGAAACCTGGGAGCGGGACGAGCGCTGGTCCTGTCGAGTCGGGCTCATGGCGCGCACAAGCTACTCGCTCGCGCGCGCGAATGCGCGAGCGATCACCGGACCCGCGCGCCGCTCACCTCGGACCGACCGCGCCCGGCACCGCGCCCGGCACCGCGCCCGGCACCGAAACGCAGCGGCGAGCACGACCGCGGCCGCGACCACAACGCGACGGCGAACTCAGAGGCGGTCGCGAGCTTGAGCGCAACCGTCCCCTCGACCGCGCGCGCAACGGCGCTTGCGAGCGCTCGGGCATTCGCTCTCACAACCGCGCTCACGATCGCTCCCACAACCACACACACCATCGACCGAACGCGACATTCCACATCCTCCCGCGCACACTTCCCACTTCGCAGATCACCGCTCCCGTTGTAACCACCGCTCACCGCGCACCTATTCCCGGCAGCCCGCTGCGAGCTCGCCGCCGTGCCGGCTCGCGTTCGCTCGCTCGGGTTCGAACCTTAGGCTCGGAGGTGGCTCGATGGGATCGCGCATGCTCGCAGCGTTTCTCGCGGCAATTCCGGCGTCGTCATCGCTCGCGTTCGCGCAGCAGTACGGCTGGCACAGTCGACCGGCGGGCAGTGCGCTCGCGCGCATCGCGCTGTGCGACTTCGATCGCGACGGGCGGCTCGACGTGCTGGCGACGGATCCGGACGCGCGCACGATCGTGTTCGCGGCGGGGCGGCTCGGGCCGAGTTACGGCGCGCCGCTCGCGTACAACATGTCCGCGGCGCCGCGCGAGCTCGCGTGCGCGGATCTCGACGGGGACGGCGGCATCGACGTCGTCGCCGCGGCGCCGAGCGAGCAGGCGCTCGTGCTGCGGATGTCGAAGCTGCCGTTCGGGTTGCTGGCCGAGGAGCTGCTCGATCAGACCGACGATTGCAACGGCGTCGTGCTCGTCGACACGAACGGGGACGGGGCGCTCGACATCGCGGTGACGCGCCGCGTGACGAAGAAGGTCGCGCTGTATGCGAACACGGCCGGGAACTTCGAGTCGGCGGTGCTGGTCAACGCGGGGCGGCAGGTCGAGCTGCTCGCGAGCGCGGACATGAACGGCGACGGCAAGCCGGACTTCCTCGCGTCGTCGAAGGAGCCCGACGATCCCGACGAGGACCGGTTGACGCTGCTGCGCAAGCAGCCGACCGGCGCGGCATACGCGATCGACGCGCACATCGCCGTGGCCAAGGGCGTCGTCGGCATCGCGCCCGCGGACTACGACTCCGACGGCGACGTCGACGTGGTCGTGGCGGGCGCGACGTTCGACGAGGCGAACGTGCTGTTCGGCAATGGGGACGGCGACATCGAGCTCGCGACCGGGTTCGCGCTCGCGAGCGAGCCGCGCTCGGTGCGCGCGTTCGATCTCGACGGCGACGGCGCGCCCGACCTCGTGCTCGCGCACGCGGCCGGCGAGCACGCGATCGCGCCGCTGCGCAACACGGGCGCCGGCGAGTTCGAGGCGCTCGGCGCCGGCTACGCGATCGGCGCGCCGTGCGTCGATGCGCACGCGCTCGATCTCGACGGCGACGCGGCGATCGACTTCGTCGCGGCCCGCGCGGACGGGCGGATCGAGCTCGTGCTCGGCGACGGCGCGGGGGCGAGCCCGGGGCGGTTGGCGTTGCCCGCCGGCAATGCTCCGCACCTCGCGCTGCTCGACGAGGACGCGCTGCCCGATCTCGTGCTCGAGCACGAGGGCAAGCTCGTCGTGCACGCGGGCGTCGCCGCCGGCGGCTTCGACGCGCAGGCGTTCCACGTCCAGCACGCGGCCGGGGTCTCGCACATCACTTCGCTCGACTTCGATCTCGACGGCCGCCTCGATCTGTTCGCGGACGCGCCGGCCGGGCTCAGCGTGCGCTGGTACACGAACCTCGGCGCGGGTCAGTTCGCGTACGCCGGCGAGTACTTCAGCGAGGTCGCGCACACCGCGATCCGCTCCGGCGACTTCGACGGCGACGGGCGGCCCGACCTGTTGCTCGTCGACGCCGACGGAGGCAGCGATTCGTCGCGGCTGTTCCTGAATCGGCTGCAGCTCGGCTACGTGCTGCAGGTGATCGTCGACGTCGGCTACTGCCCGTGCGAGGGGATCGCGGTGCTCGACGTCGACCACGACGGGCGCGACGACGTCGCGACGTCGCTCGCGCCCGAGGGCCGGGCGGTGTACTACCGCGGGCTCGGCGTGCAGGGCTTCGGTCCGGCCGTCGCGCTGCAGGGCCTGACCGGCGTCGCGATGCCGCTCGCGGGCGACGTCAACGGCGATGGGACGCAGGACCTCGTCTATCCGCTCACCGCACCGGACGGCGGTTTCCACCTGCTGCCCGGGATCTCGAGCGGCGGCTTCGGCGCGTCCGCGCTGATCCCGACGAGCGCGCTCGTCGCGCCGCGGCTCGCGGACCTGAGCGGCGACGGCCGCCTCGACCTCGTCGACCAGGGCCGCGTGCTCGTCGCGACGCCGAATGCGCAGTTCGTCGAGTGGCTGCGCACGGAAGTGCCGACGAGCGGGCCGATCGCCGACGTCGACGCGGACGGGCGCGTCGACCTCGTCGTCGCCAGCGGTCCCGGCGCGACCGCGCCGTTCGTGCAGCTCGACCTCACGACCGGTGCGAGCGGGACGCACGCATTCGGCGTCGGCGTGCCCGGCTGTGCGGGCGCGCACTCGATCGCGCTGTCCGCGCCGGCCGAGATCGGAACGGCGAGCGCGGTGCTGACGAGCTCGCACGCCGAGCCCGGTGGATTCGGGGTCGGATTCGTCGGCGCCGCGCCGCGCTATCTCGGCGATGCGTCGCTCGGGCTCGGCGTGCCGCTGTACCTCAGCGTCGCGGCTGCGCCGGGGGCGTTCGTGTTCCCGCTCGTCGCGAACGCGCAAGGCGTCGGCGCGCGCCTGCTGCCGGTGCCGCCGGCGAGCGAGCTGATCGGCGTGCGCGTGTGGTCGCAGGTGCTGTGGCTGTGGAGCGCGCCGTCGTGCCAGCCGTCGCAGCCGTTCGGTCTGTCGGCGACACCCGGGCTCGAGGTGCAGATCCAGCCGTAGCTCAGGTCGCGCAGCGCGGCGCGGCTACTTCCGCC
>SCVU01000431.1 GCA_004296785.1 Planctomycetota bacterium | reverse complement strand
AACCCGAGTACGCGAACGCGCTGCGGCGCGTCGAGATCGACGGAGTCGCCGTAAAGGATTTCGCGGACGAAGCAGGCATCAGTGCGTCGAACGCCGGTGTTCGCCTGTTTCGCGCTCGCGACGCGCTGCGCGCGCGCGTACGTCGCTCGTGCGGCACCTGCGCCGAGCACGGCTGCCTCGACTGCACTTGCGGACAGCCAGCGCGCGCTCCGCAGCGCAACTGAAGCCAGCCTCCACGAGCTCAAATCACACTCCACCGAGACCCTCCGATGATCCACTCTGCTGCCCGCCTGCTGCTACTCCCGCTTGCTCTGCCCTTGCTTCTGATCGGCGCTCCACTGCGCGGCCAGGAATCGCGTGCGAGCGCGCCCGCCAGCGCGCCGACCGCTCCGACGGCATCGGCGCGAGTGCCGGTCTTTCCGAACAGCTCCTGCCCGATCATGGGCAAGCCGATCTCCGAGCGCCTCTACGCGGAAACGCCGAAGGGTCGCATCTACATCTGCTGCAAGGGCTGCATCAAGGACATCCTCGCCGACGTCGACACCGCCTATCGCGCAGCGTTTCCGAAGGACGTCGTGCACGAGAACAAGCGCTGCCCCGCAACCGGCGCGGAGATCGGCAAAGAAGCGGTCGATGTCGTGCTGCAAGGACATCAGTTCCGCGTCCGCGACGCGAAGGCCGCCGAATACGCGCGCGAGAACTCGCAGGTCGTGCTCGCGAAGCTCCTCGATCCCAAGCTGATCGACTTGGCCAACGAGGTCTGCCCTGTCGCGGGCACGCCGGTGGTCAAGAACGCTGTCGTCGTGATCGACGGGCACTTGATCCGGCTGTCCTCGCCGAAGGTGCTCGAAGAGATCGAGCGCGATCCGGCCAAAGTGCTCGCCAAGGCGAAGCTGTTGCGCGCGCAGCCCGTGGCGCCGGCGAAGTGAGCGCAGCGTTGCGATGCACCGCCCACGCGCCGTCAGTCGCCTTTCCGCGGGCGCGCTCGCGCTGAGCACCGCGCTCGCCGCGTGCCGCGCGCCAGCACCGCTACCGGCTCCGCCGCCGTCGCGCCCGGCATCGCCGTTGGCTGAAGAGGCCGCGCTCCCGCCGCGCTCCGACGTGTTGTTCGATGCAAACGCCGCAAGCGCCGCCGCCCCGCCGAAGGCCGCGCACCACGGGGGTGGGCATTGAAGGCGCGAGCGCTCGGATCGCTGCTCCTCGCTCTGGTGACCGGCTGCGCAAACGTGGCCGAGCAACAGCGCGAAGCCGCGGCCGCGGCGACTGCGCGGATCGAGGAGCGCGTCGGCGAGCGCTACGAGGGTCCTGGCGCGAATGGGGAGACGGACGACGGCGCGCTCGACGCGCGCGCGCTCGCACTGCTGGACGCCGGCCTCACCGAAACGACCGCCGTGCGGATCGCCCTGCTCAATCAGCGCGAGGTGCGGGCGCTGCTCGAACGGCTGGGGATCTCGTCCGCCGAACTCGCGCGCGCCGGGCGCCCGGGCGAACCGGTGTTGTCCGCGAGCGTCGTCGACTTCGATTCCGGCACCGAGTTCGAGCTGGGGATCGTGCAACCGCTGCTCGACGTACTGCGTCTGCCGGCGCGGCGAGAGCGCGCGCGGCGCGAACACGCGCAGGCCGAGGCGGCGACGGTGCGCGCGATCGTCGGCCTCGTCTACGACGTGCGCCGCGCATACACCTCGGCGCTCTGGGCGGAGCGCGCGGTAGAGATCGAGCGCGAGATCCTGCGCTCTGCACAGGCGGCGCACGAGCTGATGCTCGAGCTGCACGGCGCCGGAAACGTCACGGACGTCATGCTGACCGCGGAACGCTTGAGCCTGTCCGAGGCGCGGCTCGCCGTGGCGCGCGCCGAGAGTGCCGCGCGCGTCGCGCGCGAGCCTCTCAACGCGCTGCTGGGACTTTGGGGCCGTGCGAGCGGTTGGCGGTTCGCCGCCGACGGCGAAGAGCTCCGCTTCGACGCGGACTCTCTGACGAACGTCGAGACGCGCGCGATCGCCGCGAGCCTCGACCTCGAGGCCAGTGGCGCGCGGATCGATGCATTGGCGGCTGCAGTCGGCGTCGAGTCGTGGGAGGCGCTGCTGCCGTCGGCCGAAGCCGGGCTCGCGCTGCGGCACAGCGCCGACCTCGACGAGACAGGCGTTGGCCCGTCGCTCGCACTGGGCCTCCCGCTGTTCGGCGCCGGCGCGGCCGCACGCGCCGGCGCGAAGTCCGCGCTGCGCGCCGCGCTCGCGGAACACGTCGCGCTGGCGGTCCGCGTGCGCGCAGCGGCGCGGATGCTGCGCGAGCGCGCAGTCGCCGCAAGCGAACAATCCGTGTTCCTCCGCGATCAACACGTGCCTGAGCTGGAACGCTTCGTCACCGACACGCTGCGCAACTACA
>SCVU01000430.1 GCA_004296785.1 Planctomycetota bacterium | reverse complement strand
CACTGGCCGACGCGACCGGCCGCATGTCGCGCGCAGGAACCCGCCGCGCCGCCGAGCGCGACGAGCAGCCACGGCGACGCCGCGCTCAACGCAGCGCCTCGGGCGCGAGCAGCCGCACCTCGACCTCGCGCTCCTGCTGTTCGCGCCGCAGCCGCAGCTTGACGCGATCGCCCGCCGCGTACTCCTCGAGGATCGCGAACAGATCGCCGGTGTCCTCGATCTTCTTGCCGTCGAGCGCGACGATCACGTCGCCCCAGTCGATGCCGTGGCCGACGCGCCGCGCGGGGCGCAGGTCGAGCTTGGCGAGCGGGCTGTCGGCCGGCACGTCGCCGATCACGACGCCGCGCACGCCCGCGTTCGCGACGAGCGCGTCGTTCAACAGCACCTGCAGGCCGAGCACCGGCCGCGTCGGTCGGCGGCCGCGCACGACCTCCGACACCGTGCGCTGGATCGTGTCGACCGGCACGGCGAAGCCGATGCCCGCCGACGATCCCGACGGCGAGACGATCGCGGTGTTCATGCCGATCAAGCGGCCCGCGCTGTCGAGCAGCGGCCCGCCCGAATTGCCCGGGTTGATCGCGGCATCGGTCTGGATCACGTTGCGGATCGGACGGCCGGTCAGCGAGCGGATCTCGCGGCCGAGCCCGGAGATGATGCCGGTCGTCAGCGTCTGGTCGAAGCCGAACGGGTTGCCGATCGCGAAGACCTTCTGCCCCACGCGCAGGTCGCGCGACGCGCCGAGCGCGATCGGCTCCGGCACGCGGCCGTCGAGCTCGATCTTCAGCACCGCGATGTCGTGATCGGGATCGACGTCGACGAGCGTCGCCTCGTAGGTCGATTGATCGGCCAGCACGATCTCGGCGCGCTCGGCGTTGCGCACGACATGGAAGTTCGTCACGACGTGGCCGGCGTCGTCCCAGAAGAAGCCGCTGCCGGTGCCCTCGGGCACTTCGACGGCCTCGGTCGCGAAGACGCCGCGCCGCACGTAGCGCAGCGTCGTCGTGTTGATGTGGACGACCGAGCGGTTCGCGCGCTCGAACAGATCGATCGTGTGCTTCTCCTCGGGATCGAGCTCGCCGCGCGGCTCGACCGCGCGCGGCGCGGGCGCGTTCGCCGCGTGCGTCGCGAGGATCGAGCGGACCGCGGGCAGTCCGAGCACGCCGATGCCGACCAGCGCGCCGAGCGCGGCGAACGCGAAGCCGTGCAGGACCGAAAGGCGACCGGAGCGGGCGGCGAAGCTCGCCGTGGGGCGAATGCGTGTCGTTGGCAGCATGGCGGGACCTACGCAGCGTGCGGCGTGAGTGTGGGTCGGATTCTGGCACGCGCGCGCCGCCATTTCTCGGCGCGCGCTTGCCACGGCGCGGCGCGTCGCGTACCTCTGCGCGCCCGATGAAAGTTCAGGAGCCCGAAACCCAGGCCGACGAATCCACCCGCGGCGCGCTGCGCGAAGTGCCGTTCATGGGCGTGATCTGGGTGGTGCACGAGGCGAGCAAGCGCGGGTTCTGGAACGGGCACCCCGACTGGTGCAACCTCGGCCAGGGCCAGCCCGAGGTCGGCCCGATGGAGGGCGCGCCGCCGCGCATCAGCGACGTGCACCTCGAGCCCGCGGACCACGCGTACGGTCCGCTCGGCGGCACCGACGAGCTGCGCGACGCGATCGCCGCGCACTACAACCGCCTGTACCGCGCCGGCAAGCAGCCGTACACGCGCGCGAACGTCGCGGTCGCGCAGGGCGGGCGCCTCGCGCTCACGCGCGCGGCCGCGGTGCTCGCGCCGGGCACGATCGGCTACCAACTGCCGGACTACACCGCGTACGAGGACATGCTCGAGCTGCACCTCGCGCGCATCACGCCGGTCGCGCTGCGCACGCGCGAGTCCGACGGCTTCCGCCTGCGCGCCGACGACTTCGAGCGCAGCGCGGTCGAGCAGGGCCTGCGCGCGTTCCTGTTCTCGAATCCGTGCAATCCGACCGGCAACGTCGTCGCCGGCGCCGAGCTCGCCGAGCTCGTGGCGATCTGCCGCGCGCGGCGGGTCACGCTGCTGTCGGACGAGTTCTACAGCCACTTCCACTACACCACCGCGGGCGAGCCCGCCGCTGGTCCGGTCAGCGCGGCCGCATTCGTCGACGACGTCGAGCGCGATCCGATCCTGATCGTCGACGGACTGACGAAGAGCTTCCGCTACCCGGGCTGGCGCGTCGGTTGGGCGGTCGGCCCGCGCGCGATGATCGACAGCCTGTCGCGCGGCGCGTCGTCGATCGACGGCGGTCCGTCGCGCATCGCGCAGCGCGCGGCGCTGCAGGCGCTCGAGCCCGCGCGCGCCGATCAGGAGACGACCGCGCTGCGCAAGGTGTTCGCGCGCAAGCGCAACCTGATGGTCGAGCGGCTCGAGCGGATGGGCATCCGCTGCCAGCCGAAGCCGCTGTCGACGTTCTACTGCTGGGCGTCGCTCGAGAACCTGCCCGGCGAGCTGTCCGACTCGAGGAAGTTCTTCTGGGCCGCGCTCGAGCGCAAGGTGATGACGGTGCCCGGGCCGTTCTTCGACGTGAACCCGGGCAAGCGCCGCGGCGACGGCGGTGAGTCGCCGTACCGGCAGTGGATGCGCTTCAGCTTCGGGCCGAGCGAGGACAACCTGCGCCTCGGCCTCGACCGCCTCGCAGAGCTCGTGCGCGGTGCTTAGCGCGGAGCGTTCGCCGACCCGCTACTTCGCGGGTGCGGCGAGTTCCTGCGCGAGCTTCTCGAGCCACTGATCCGCGTTCGAGGCGTCGATCGTCGGCGCGATCTGCGCGTCGAGCGAGTCCTGCGACGGGATCGTCGCGAAGATCTCCTCGATGCCGGCGGCATCCAGCGGCTTCTCCGGCGCTGGGGCGGCGGGCGCCGCCGCGTTCGCGACGGGCTTGTTCGGCGCGGCCGCGCCCGGCTTCGCCGCTTGCTTGCCGGCGG
>SCVU01000429.1 GCA_004296785.1 Planctomycetota bacterium | reverse complement strand
GGCGCGAGGACGTCGCGCCCGCTGATTCGCGCGAGCGTCGACACCGGCGGACCGAGCGCGCCGTCCGGCAGGATCTGGCGGTCGTACGCGAGGTACCCGATCACGACTGGGCGCGCGAACTCCTCGTCGAGCGAGATCGAGCGACTGCTCGCGTTGACGATCTTCACGTGCGCGCCGATGTCGGGACCGAGCGCGGCGTTGAGCTTGCCGACGACCTCCTGCTGGCGTTCGGCGGTCGTCGCCGCGGTCGGATCCGCCGACGGAAGATCGAGCGGCGCCGCGGCGCCGGCCTGCGCGTCCACGCCGCTGCTCGAGCCGTCGGACAGGTGCACGCCGACCTTGCCCGCCGCGTAGACGCGATTGACGATGCGCACGAAGACGGGCTGCGCGTCGGGATCGCCGGGGACGGTGCCGTAGCTCGCGAGCAGCTTGCGCGTCTCGGGCTTCGCGGCCCACGCGTCGACGAGCTCGTCGAGCGCCTGGATCGGAACGCCGACGGTCTGCGCCTTCTGGATCGACACGCTGCCGACGGCCTTCGCCGCGCCGAGCAGGTTGAAGCCGATCGGAACGCCCTGCACAGGGATCGCGAGGTTCATCCCGCCGGAGCGCGAGACTTCGAACGTGTACGCGGGGAACTTCGCGTCGGGCACGTGGTCCCACGCGACCGCCGCGGGGAACGCACCCGAGCTCGCGTCGAAGCGCGACTTGTAGAAGGTCTGCAGCACGCCCTCGACCGAATTGCCCGCGAGGCGCGCGAGGTGATTGTCGAGCGGCAGGAAGCCCTGCTCTTCGAACTGGCGCACCTCGTCGCCGATCGACGTCGACGTCAGGAACACGTCGCCCGGCAACAGATCCTCGGTCAGCGGATACGTCGGCAGCACCTGCGACGCGCGGATCGTCAGCGCCCAGTCCTTCGCGACGCGCGCGAGCTGCTTCGACTTGTCCTTCGCGACGAGCGCCGCGCACGAGAGCGTCGCCGCGGCGACGAGCGCGAGGACGAGGACGCGGGTGCAATTCTTGACGAGTGATTGCATGGGTTCGGTTCCTGTTGCTCAGCGCGCGCGCGCTGCCTTGGCTGTGCGCTTCACCGTCGCGAACGGCACGACCGCGTTGCGCGCGACCGTCGGGCCGGCGAGCACCGGGTGCTGCTCGTACCCGAGGCGGCGCAGATCTCCGTGCACCGCGCGGACGAGCCGCTCGAACGTCGGCTGCTTGTCGCCGCTCTTGCGGCGATCGCGGATGTTCTTGACCAGCGCGTACGTGAACGCGCCGTGCGAGACGGCGCCGTGCCGATACTCCATCGCGACTTCCTCCTCGCGACACGCGTACATCAGCAGCGGCATGTACGGTCCGCTGTGCCCGAGCGCCTTGCGGCGCCGATTGAAGCGCGCGGTGTCGAGCTCGCGCAGGCACATCGAGTAGCCGAGCCGATTCGTCATCCGCGCGTTGCGCGACACGCGCTCCTCGCGGCCGCGCGCGCCGTCGAGCGCGCGCTCGGCGTGCTTGTCGAGGAACGCCTCGTTCGTCGCCTCGAGCTCGCGCTCCTGCCACATCTCGACCTCGGCGTTCCAGCGCAGCGCGCGGTGGCGGATGTCGTCGGGCGGCGTGAGCCCGCGCACGCGCGGCCCGCCGTCGCGCGTCATGCCGCCGGAGTGGCAGCAGTCGAAGATCGTCAGGAAGCGCAGGCCGTACGGCAGTTGCGAGTAGAGCTCGTGGAACGCGTCGTCGGTCAGCGAGCGCTCGATCGTCCAGTCGAAGTCCCACGGCACGAGCGTCTCGTCCATCCGGTCGACCTTGTCGCCCTGGCCGTAGCTCGGCAACTGTGCGCCGTGCCCGCTGAAGTAGAAGAGGCGTTCCGGCGGGTTCGGATCCTTCGGATCGACGTCGCCGACGTCGTCGAGCAGCCAGTCGAGCCGATCGCGCAGCGCAGCCGCCGTCGCGCGACCGTCGAGCACGACGCGGATGTCGTCGGCCTCGTAGCCGGATTCCTGCAGCAGCGAGCTCATCAGGAACACGTCGTTCACGCAGCCCTCGAGGCGATCGTCGGCGTTCGGATACTCGTTGATGCCGACGAGCAGCGCGCGGCGGCGCGGCTTCTTCGAGCGCGACGCGCGCGGCCCGCTCGCCGTCACGCGCACCGTCGTCTCGCTCGTGCCCGCGCCGCGCCCCATCGCGCGCGCGAGCGAGCCGAAATCGGTCCACAGGTTCGCGGCCGCCGCCGGGTGCCCGAGGTAGCGCGGCGCCGAGTGATCGAGCACGCCGGGCTCGTCGAACGGCGCGAACACCTGATCGAAGCGCGTGTCGCTCAATCGGATCGGCGCGGCGAACGCCGCATCCTCCGGGTTGTACAAGTGCGTCCAGTGCCCGACCGCGGTCGGCACCTGGACGCGGCCGGCGAGGAACTGGCCGGACACGAACGGATTGGCGATCTGCGAGCCGAAGGTGACCAGCCGCATGTTCGCGAGCTTCAGTCCGCCGACCGCCGTGAGCGTGTCGTACGACACGAGCGAGCCGAGGCTGTGCGCGAGCAACAGATCGGGCGGACTCGCGTCGTCGTTCGAGAAGCGCTGCAAGCGCGCCGCGAGTCGCTCGCGCGTGTCGCGGCGGAAGCGCTCGTCCTCGACCCACTTCACGACCATCCCCGCGGTCCAGCGGAGCGAGTTGCCGAGGCCGCGCTCGAGGCCGCGCGAGCGGAACGGGGCGCTCATCGCGCTCGTCGTCAGCTTCGCGAGCGCTTCGAGCGTGCCGAGGAACGTGATCGGGTGCTTCTCGAAGAGGTCGTCGTAGTGGACGAACGCGAAGCGCGGCTCGACGTTGGGTGCGGCGCGGGTGAGCGCGGTGCGGACGGTCTCGCTCCACTCGCGTTCCCACGGGCCGCCGACGGGGTGCTGACCGACGCCGTGGATGCAGAGGATGCGCAGAGGTTTGGCTGCAGGCATGAACGAAGCTCCGTGGGCGCGAGGAACTGCCGGTGCGCCCGGTCAGAGAATGCACACGAGGCGCGGCAGTGGACAGCGAGTTCTCGTCGCGCAGGCGAAGTGATCGCGAGTGTGTCTCGAACTTGGAACTAGTCTCGACGTCCGTCGCCGACGATCCGCTCACTTGCGGGAGCTCGACGGCCGCGGAGACGACCGTCGCCGCCACCACGAGTCACGTGTCACGAGCCGGGCGACGCACCTTTCAGTGGCAGCGCTCGGACCCTCACGCCCTGCGCGTCGACTGAAATGATCGCACCAGACGCGGCATGCGACTCCACGACGGGTCGAAGCGCGACCAAAAGCGCAACCGCGCGCGGTCGATTCAGTCGCTGGAACCGTAGACAGAGAACCGAAGGAGCTGCGGCCTCCGTGAGGGCGAGCAGTCTCGCGAAGTCGTGGTCGAGCGTGACAATTGCACGCAAATCTCGGCGCCCCGCAGCCAGGATCTCAGCGTCGGCGCTGATTGACGGAACGAGCTCGGTGGCATGCAGCACGTCCCATCCCAGCGCACGGAGGTCCGCTGCCGCCCGTCGCGGGAGGCCATGATCCAACAGCAGGCGCATGTCACGCCGCCGATGAGTCGAGCGGGATGATCTTCTCCCCCGCGAGCCGCGACGCGAACAGCAGAACTTGTCGAACGTCTTCCGCAGTCAGCTGCGGATAGTCGGCCTGCAGATCCTCTTGGCTCGGTTGCTCTGCCAGAACTTCGAGCACACGCTCCACCGAGAGACGCGTGCCACGGACGCACGGCTTCCCATCGAGGACGTCGGGGTCCGTGACGATTCGATCGAAACCCGCGAAGGCGCGCATGACCCCTTCAAGGCTAACCGCAGGACCGCTCCGCTGCCCGTGCTCGCGTCCAACCGACGCATGGGCTCCACCAAGTTCGGTTAATCTCCGCGGTGCAGGCGGAACCAAGGGAAGGTGGTCAACCATGACAGGAACATGGATGCACGAGCCCGCGGTCGGTGGCGTCGATTGCGCGGATTCTGATCCGGCTGTTGTGTGCAGCTCTGGAAACCGTCGTCTCAACGGGTTCCAGTCGCGAGTCCAGCGAGAATCTCCCGCCACAGCGGCTCCGCCGGCTTGCCGCGCGCCGTGTACTCCATGCTCTGCGCGCCGCCCTCGCCCCACCAGTCATAGAGAAACACGCCGCCGAGCCCCGCCGCCGGCTTGCCGCCCGGCGTGAACACGTCGCGGAACGCCTCGAACCCCAACCGCTGCCCCGCGAGATCGACCGCGCGATTGCGCGTGTAATCCCACGGCGCGCGCAAACCGCCCGTCTGACTCGGCACGCCGACTTCGCTGACGATCGCCGGGAGCTTCGACACTTCGCCGAGCCTGCGCACCTCGTCGAGCGCGCGCGTCCAACCGCTCTTCACTTCGATCAGAGTCGCTTCGTCGTCGCTCGCGAGCGTGAAGTACGCCGTCATCGACGCGAAGTCGAGCGCGTCCCAGAACTCGATCTTCGCGAAGTGATCCCAGTTCGCCGAGTACGTCAGCCACCCGGGAAACCGCGCGCGCGCCGCGAGCCCGACGCGCCGCCACGGCGCCGGCTCGTTCTCCATGCTGAGCAACTCGCTGCCGATCGCCAGCGCGCTCGCGCCGCCCTCGCGCGCGAGATCCGCCATGTGCAACACGTGCCGCTGGTAACTGCGCCACCACGCGCCGCGATCCGCGGGCTTCAACACGCCGCGCCACTCGTCGGGCTTCGCGTTGCGGATCAGCACGATCGGGATCACGAGCACCTCGAGCCCGTGCGCGCGCGCCTGCCGGATCGTCTCGACGATGCGCCAATCGGGCGGCGTGCGGTCGGAACCGATCGGCACCCAGCTCGAGCTCGACGTGTCCTGCCGCGTCGCGACGATCAGGTTGACCCAGGTCGCGCCGAGCGCGCGGATCTCGCCGAGTTCGCGCTCGTACGAGCGAAACGACTGCTTCTCGTGCAGCGGCAGCGCGACGCCCGCGATCACCGGCGGCGGCGCGACGCGCAGATCGACCGGGCCTTTCGGACGCGCCTCGGCGGAAGGCGCGAGCGCGACCGGCGGCTTGCGCGTGCTCGCCCACAGCCCGTTGCCCGCGCGCTGTGCTTCGCGCGCGGCCGCGACGAGCTCGAGCAGGTGCTCGTCGCCGAAACCGGTCGGCTCGACGAGCGCCAGGCCGGCGCGCACGAGCTCGACGTTCAGCGCGACGCCGTCGCGCTCGAGCCACGCGCCCTTGTCCTGCACGTGCGCGTCGCCGTCGCGCACGCGCCACTCGTCGACCAGCGCGAGCGACCAGCGGCCCGCGCCGAGCTCGCGCGCCTTCGCGTCCGCGCCCGCGACCGGCGCCGCCGGGGTCGCGAGTCCGTACAACTCGTACGCGTCGCCGCTCGACAGCACGACGCGATCGGCGACGGGCAGCGCGCGCACCTCGACGGATCCAGGCGTCTGGCCGAGGTGGAGCAGCAGGGCGGCGATCACGGCGGGCGATCCTAGCGGGCTCGGGGCCACCGTGTAGGATCGGCGCGTGCGCACGTCTCGTGCGCGCTGCGATTTCCCGGAGAGATCCCGAATGAGCTCTGCGCGCTCGACGCCGGTCCTGATTCTCGTGTTCGTCGTCGTTGCGGCCGTCGGCATCGGCGCGTGGTTCGCGCTGTCGGGCGGCGGCGCAGCCGACCTCGACGCCGCGCACGAAGAAGCCGCGGCGCAGGTCGTCGCGGCCGAGCGCGATCGACCGGTCGAGCTCGCGCCGGACGAGGCCGTCGCGCCGAGCGCGGCGCCGGTGCGCGCGACCGCGAGCGACCTGTCGGTCGGCGAGGTCGTGCCGGAGAACGACGAGCTCGGGCAGGCGATCTGGGTCGAGGGCCGCGTGACGATTCCGGTCGGCACGCCGTCGGACGAGCGCGTGCACTTGTACGCCGATGGGCGCGCATTCAAGAAGTCGAAGGGCCACCGCGTGCGCCTCGGCGACGACGGGCGCTTCCGCGTCGCGTTCGCGAAGGGCACGAAGACGGGGACGCTGAAGCTCGAGGCGCGCTATCTGTTCCTGCGCGAACCGCTGTCGCTGAAGCTCTCCGAGGTCGCCGCGCCGCTCGAGCTCGCGCCCGAGCTCGGCGGCGTGATCCGCGGCAAGATCGAGATCGAAGCGCCGTCGCCCGAGTTGCGCGCGCGGATCCCGGGGCTCGTCGTCAGCACCGACGGCCAGGGCTCCGGCCGCGGGATGTTCCGCCGCCACGCGAACGTCGACGCGAACCTCGCGTTCGAGCTGCAAGCGGTGCCCGCGGACGTGACGCCGAAGCTCGAGCTGCAGTGCGCGTTCCTCGTGCCGATCCGCGATCTCACGGTCGCCGTCGTGCCGGGCAAGGTCGTCGAGCAGAACCTGCGCGCCGACGCGGGCAAGACGCTGCGCGCGCGCTTCGTCGACGAGTCCGGCAATCCGGTCGCGAAGGTGCCGGCGAACCTGATGCCCGACTGGTCGAAGCTGATGGGCGAATCCACCACGTGGGTGCATCGCCAGCAGATCAGCGACGCCGACGGCCGCATCGTGATGGAGGGCATCCCGGCGACGCACGTGCAGTTGATGGCCGGCCCCGTCGGCTACAAGAGCGTGCAGCGCTCGCTCGACGCGGCGAAGGAGGATCTCGGCGCGGTCACGGTGACGCTCGAGCGCGGCCTGTCGATCGCCGGCGTCGTGCGCTGGCCCGACGGCAGCCCCGCAGGCGGCGCGAACGTGCGCTGGTTCACCGGAACGGACGGCGAGAACTTCAACGGCCCGTTCGCGAACTCGAGCACCGAAGTCGGCGCGGACGGCCGCTTCGAGATCTCGGGTCTGGTCGACGCGGCGTACACGTTCCGCGCGAGCGCGGCGCGCAAGGTCCCCGATGCGTCGGCGAGCGGCGGCAAGCCGAAGACGAAGCGCGAGACGCTGCGCGGCCGCGTCACCGACGCGCGGCCGGGCGCGGGCGCGATCGAGATCCAGCTCGGCAGCGGCCTGATGATCTCCGGCGTCGCGGTCGACGACCTCGGCGCGCCGCTCGAGAGCTTCTCCGTGCGCGCGCGCAAGCACGTCGACAACGGCTGGTCGAACGACGGCGTCGCGAGCCACTTCAAGGGCGGCTCGTTCGAGCTCGACGGCGTGCACGAGGGCTCGTGGAAGGTCAGCGCGACTGCGCCGGGGCACGCGCGCAGCGAGGAGCTGCGCATCGAGCTGCCGGGTCCGTCCGAAGGGCTGCGCATCGTCGTCCCGCGCGAGTGCGTGCTCGTCGGCACCGTGTTCAACGCCGACGGGACGCCGGCGGCGAAGGCGGCGGTGCGCTGGCAGCAGAAGAACGACGAGGACGGGATGGTCTGGGGCATGACCGGCGACGGCATCGCGCGCTGCAAGGTCGACGGCACGTTCAACCTCGACGGCGTCGTGCCCGGCGAGGGCACGCTGCGCGCGCAGGGTTCGGACGGCGCGCAGAGTCCGCGCATTCCGTTCACGCTCGCGCCCGGTCAGTCGGTGAACGCGCTCGTCCTGACGCTCGAGGGGCACGGCGAAGTGCGCGGCACGCTGCACGCGTCGATCGCCGAGCGCGCGCGTCGCAAGGTCGTGCTCGAAGAGGACGACGAGGAGAAGGACTGGCGCCTGGGCGACACGAACCGCGACACGCTGAGCGACGAGCGCGGCGACTTCACGTTCCTGCGCGTGCCGGCGGGCAAGTGGACGATCGCGCTCGAACCGATCGAGGAAGCGCGCGCGACCGACGAGGCGGACAACTTCGAGTGGGACTGGAACGAGCGCCAGGCGCGCCGCATGCCGCAGCGGATCGAGATGCAGGCCGGCATGGTCGCGAGCGTCGTGCTCGGCGCGCCGCCGGGCGGCAAGATCCGCCTCTCCGGCCGCGTCACGGCCGGCGGCAAGGCGCGCGACGGAGCGCGCGTGACGGCGACGCGACAGACCCAGGACGGCGAGCGCGAGGACGCGCGCACGACGCGCGCCGACGGCACGGGTCGCTACGAGCTGCGACTCGAGGAGCCCGGCGCGTACATGATCACGTGCACCGCCAATCGCGGCACGATGCGAACGGTGCACGAGTCGTTCGAGGAGGCGGCCGACCGCGCCGTCGACTTCGCGTTCGGCGCCGCGTCGCTCGCTGGCAAGGTCACCGACCCGTCGGGCGAGGGCGTCGGCCAGTGCTGGCTCAACCTGCGCCGCGTCGACGAAGCCGGCAACGGGCACATCCCGATCTACGGCAACTCGCAGGTGCGCGACGACGGCTCGTTCTCGTTCGGCGACCTCGACGCGGGCAGCTACACGATCGACGTCAATCGCTGGAACAACCGCGGCGAGCAGCTCGCCGACCAGACCTTCGGCCCGTACCAGCTCGCCGAGAACCAGGCGCTCGACGACCTCGAGCTGCGCCTCGAGCGCGCCGGCACGGTCGTGGTGCGCGTCTCGAGCGACTCGGTCGAGCAGCACTCGACGGTCGTGTTCTGGGACGAGGACCGGCGCGACTTCGACAGCGAGTGGGCGCGCGCCGGTCGGGCGAACGTCTACGAGAAGCGGCCCGGTCGCTACTCGGTGTTCGCGCGCTCGGGCGACGCGTGCTCGCAGTGGCGCTCGGTCGACGTCGTGGCGACGGAACGCATCGAGGTCGAGCTCGCGCTCGACTGCAGCGGCGGGCTCGACGCGGTGATCACCGACGCCGCCGGCGCGGCGGTGCCGTGCCGCGTGCGGTTGCTCGACGAGCGCGGGACGGATGTCTCCGAGGTCGTCGGCTCCGCGGCGGAAGCCGGCATGTACAAGTTCCGCGGCGTGCCCCCGGCGTCGTACACCGTCGTCGCGTCGAACAACGACGGCGAGATCGGGCGGGCGCAGGCCGTCGTCGGGACGAGCGGCACGGCCGAGGCGCGCATCCAGAAGCCGTGACCGGCGCGGGGCGCGCCGACCCCTCGCACGCACGCCGGATCGCTGTTCTGCACCGCCGCCCGCGCGCGAGAATCCGCTCGGGCCGGCGCGCGCCGTTGGACGTCGACGCCCCGCCTGCGTATCCTCTGACGAGTTTAGGATCAGTTTCCTGAACGTCAGCGACAGCCCGTAGGACCGCCCCCTACCGCGCGCCCTGCCCGCGCGGATCGACGCCGCCCCATGCCCCGCCGCGACGACATCAAATCGATCCTGATCATCGGCTCCGGTCCGATCGTGATCGGCCAAGCCTGCGAGTTCGACTACTCCGGCACGCAAGCGTGCAAAGCGCTGCGCGAGGAGGGCTACAAGGTCATCCTCGTCAACTCGAACCCCGCGACGATCATGACCGATCCGGGGATGGCCGATGTCACGTACATCGAGCCGATCACGCCGCAGGCGGTCGAGAAGATCATCGCGAAGGAGCGGCCCGACGCGCTGCTGCCGACGCTCGGCGGACAGACCGCGCTCAACACCGCGATCGCGCTGTACGACTCGGGCGTGCTCGACCGCTACGAGGTCGAGATGATCGGCGCGCGCGCCGACGTGATCCGCCGCGCCGAGGACCGCGACGAGTTCCGCGCGGCGATGAAGAGCATCGGGCTCGAGCTGCCGCGCTGCGGCATCGCCCACACGATGGTCGATGCGCGGCGCGTGCTCGCCGAGATCGGCCTGCCGTGCGTGATCCGGCCGGGCTTCACGATGGGCGGGTCCGGCGGCGGCATCGCCTACAACGTCGAGGAGTTCGAGGAGATCGCGGCGCGCGGCCTCGCGCTCTCGATGAACTCGGAGATCCAGATCGACGAGAACCTGTCGGGCTGGAAGGAATTCGAGATGGAGGTGATGCGCGACCGCGCCGACAACGTGGTCATCATCTGCTCGATCGAGAACTTCGACCCGATGGGCGTGCACACGGGCGACTCGATCACGGTCGCGCCGGCGCAGACGCTGTCCGACCGCGAGTACCAGAACCTGCGCAACGCGTCGATCAAGATCATGCGCGCGATCGGCATCGAGTGCGGCGGCTCGAACTGCCAGTTCGCGATCAATCCGGCCGACGGCCGCATGGTCGTGATCGAGATGAACCCGCGCGTGTCGCGCAGCTCGGCGCTGGCGTCGAAGGCGACCGGCTTCCCGATCGCGAAGTTCGCCGCGAAGCTCGCCGTCGGGTACACGCTCGACGAGATCCGGAACGACATCACCAAGTCGACGCCCGCGTGCTTCGAGCCGACGATCGACTACGTCGTCGTGAAGATCCCGCGCTTCGCGTTCGAGAAGTTCAAGGGCTCCGACCAGACGCTGACGACGCAGATGAAGAGCGTCGGCGAGGTGATGGCGATCGGCCGCACGTTCAAGGAGTCGCTGCAGAAGGCGATGCGCGGGCTCGAGGTCGGCTGGGCCGGCATGGGACTCGATCCGCGCCAGAAGATCCTGCCGCTGTCGGTCGATCGCGACGAGCTCGCGCGCTCGCTGCGCGTGCCGAACGACAAGCGCCTGCTCGCGATCCGCGAGGCATACCGCAGCGGCTGGAGCTCGCAGGAGATCCACGACGCGACGCGCATCGACCCGTGGTTCCTCGAGAACATCCGCCAGCTGATCGAGTTCGAGGGCGAGCTCACCGGCGCGCTGCTCACGCCGGAGCTGTTGCTGCAGGCGAAGAAGCTCGGCTACTCCGACCGCCAGATCGCGACCGCCGTCGGCTCGACGGCCGAGGCGATCGCGGCGCTGCGCAAGGAGCACGGCCTGAAGCCCGTGTACAAGCTCGTCGACACGTGCGCGGCCGAGTTCGAGGCGCAGACGCCGTACTACTACTCGACGTGGGAGGACGAGTCCGAGGCGCGCACGGACTCGAAGAAGAAGATCATGATCCTCGGCGGCGGCCCCAACCGCATCGGCCAGGGCATCGAGTTCGACTACTGCTGCTGCCACGCGTCGTTCGCGGCGCGCGAGCTCGGCTACGAGTCGATCATGGTCAACTCGAACCCCGAGACCGTCTCGACCGACTTCGACACGTCCGACGACCTGTTCTTCGAGCCGCTGACGCACGAAGACGTGATGAACATCGTCGACGTCACCAAACCGCACGGCATCATCGTGCAGTTCGGCGGGCAGACGCCGCTCAACCTCGCCGCCGGCCTGCACCGCGCGGGCGCGCCGCTGATCGGAACCTCCGTCGCGTCGATCGACATGGCCGAGGACCGCGAGCTGTTCGCGAAGATGCTGACCAAGCTCGGCCTGCGCCAGCCGGAGAACGGCATCGCGCGCAATCCGGGCGAGGCCTTCGAGGCCGCGCGGCGCATCGGATACCCGGTCCTCGTGCGCCCGAGCTTCGTGCTCGGCGGCCGCGCGATGGAGATCGTCTACGACGACGAAGCGCTCGATCACTACATGCAGAACGCCGTGCAGGCGTCGCCCGAGCGCCCGGTCCTCGTCGACAAGTTCCTCGAGGACGCGATCGAGGTCGACGTCGACGCGATCAGCGACGGCAAGCTCGTCGTCGTCGCGGGGATCATGGAGCACATCGAAGAGGCCGGCATCCACTCGGGCGACTCGACCTGCGTGCTGCCGCCGCACACGATCGGGCAAGGTCTGCTCGACGAGATGATCCGCGCGACCGAGCTGATGGCGCGCGAGCTCCACGTGATCGGCCTGATGAACGTGCAGTTCGCGATCAAGGGCGACACGGTCTACGTGCTCGAAGTGAACCCGCGCGCATCGCGCACCGTACCGTTCGTCGCGAAGGCGACCGGCGTCCCGCTCGCGAAGCTCGCCGCGAAGGTCATGTGCGGAAAGACGCTCGAGGAGCTCGGCTTCACCGAGCCCGTGATCCCGCCGTACTTCGCGGTCAAGGTCCCCGTCTTCCCGTTCAACAAGTTCCCCGGCATCGACCTGATCCTCTCCCCGGAGATGCGCTCGACCGGCGAAGTCATGGGCACCGACCCCGACCTCGGGCTCGCGTTCCTCAAGGGCTACCTCGGCGCGAACATGAAGCTGCCCAAGTCGGGCCGCGTGCTCATCACGGTCAAGTCAGCCGACAAGCGCTCGGTCGTGCCCGAAGCCCGCATCCTGCAGAACCTCGGCTACGAGCTCGTCGCGACCGAAGGCACGTACAAGGCGCTCAAGAGCAACGGTCTCGAGGTCAAGCGCGTCAACAAGGTGCAGGAAGGTCGACCGCACATCGTCGACATGCTGAAGAACCGCGAGATCCAGCTCGTGCTGAACACGCCGTACGGGAAGAAGCAGCGGCAGGACGACAGTCAGATCCGCGCGGTGGCGGTGCAGCTCGGGATTCCGTGCATCACGACGCGGCCGGGGATCAGCGCGGTCGTCAGCGCGCTCGCCGCGATGCACCGCGGCGATTGGGAAGTGCGGCCGTTGCAGGAGTACCACCAGCGCTGCAAGGCGCTGGCGAAGGTCTGACGCGGCAAAGTCGGCTCGCGGGCATTCGCCGCAAGATCTGCGGTGAATGAGTGCCGGATTCACCGCAAGAGGTGCGGCGAAAGTCGAGCGCCGGCGCCGGCGCGCAGTCTCAGCCCTTCTTCGGCGCTTCGTCCGTCGCCTCGCGCGAAGTCATCTCCGCGTCGAACGTCCACACGTCCTTGTGGATCTCGTCGGGCTTGACCTTCCCCTGCGGCTCGACCTTCACGTGCGTCACCCGCACGCGCCGACTCTTCTCCTCGAGCCGA
>SCVU01000428.1 GCA_004296785.1 Planctomycetota bacterium | reverse complement strand
ACGAGCTTCAGCGCAGCAGAGGCTGCGCTGAAGCTCGTCGAGAGACAGTGGGAAGCGGAGCAAGAGAACTCGCGTCGCCTCGCGCTTCGCGCAACCGGGATTCTCGCTGCAATCGGCGCGATCGGCGCGCTCGGTCTCTTCAAGGGACCGCTCGTCATCGAGGCCCGTTGGGTGTGGGCGTCGTGGGTGCTGCGCATCCTCGTGCTCGGCGCAGGCGCGTGCATGCTCATCGCGCTGCTGCACATCTGGGACATTCGCCCACCACCTCGCGGCGACAATCCACGCTGGTGGCAGCAGCCGCGCAAGTTCGTTCGGTTCCTTCGCAAGGCCACCTCACTCTCGCCTGAAACGACGGCACTCCCGGCGCGCAATCACGCGAGGTCGTTACACCCGTTCGCAAGCACGTGGCTTCTCCAGGACCCGATCGAGGAACCGAAAGACGATCCCGAAGAGCCGCGCAGCCAAGGTCCGCCCCCGGGGTTCGAGTACGACGACGAACCACGCGAGCGTGGATTCGAGTCACATGTCGAGCCGGAAGAGATTCCACCACGCGAGATCTACGAGGCCGCGGCGGCAACCGCGGACGTGGAGCCCGGAGATGCGACGCCTCCCGACGATCCGTACGAGCCGCTGTCCACCGATCCACCGGATTTGCTTACGCTTCCGGCCGAAACGGTCCGAGAGGTCGAGTACTACCGCCTCGCGCGGGCGAGCCTTGAGCTGCACACCCGAAACACACAACGCCAGGAGGCTGTCGCTTGCGGACAGATCTGGCTGTGGTGGGGTGGCCTGGCGGCCTTTGTCGTCGTAGCGACGTGCTTCCTGTTACCAGGACCGGCTACACTCCCTGCGGAGGGCACCGTCTCCCATGACCAACCCCCGACCTCACAACCAGCAACCCGACCCGCACCGGAAGGATCAGTGCCGACCGGCCTCGGTGCGCCCGGCGGTTGATGCGGCGAGGCTCGTAGAGCGGCTACGCCACGAGCTGCAGCAAGCGCAGCGGGCTTCGCAGAACGAGATCCGCCAGTCGAGCGAGCGCCGCTCGAAGGGCTGGACTTCGTCGGCTGGCTGATTGCCTGCGCGGGCTACGCCTCCACGGCCGCCCGCAACCGCCCTTCCGCGACCCTCGCATACCGCGTCGTGCTCCCGATCGAGGCGTGCAACAACGCAGCCTGCACGAGCGCGAGGTCGCCCGTGCGGCCGAGCAGCTCGGTCGCGAACGAATGCCGCAGCGAGTGCGGCGACGCTCTGCGCTGCACGCCCGCGACCCTGAGCCAGCGCGCGAGCCGAACCTGCGCTTGCCGCCGTCCCATCCGCTGCCCCCGCCACGACTCGAACACCGGCCCGGTCGTGCGATCGCCGACGAAGCGCTGGAGATGCTCGCG
>SCVU01000427.1 GCA_004296785.1 Planctomycetota bacterium | reverse complement strand
CCGGCTTGTCGAGGCCGCGCAGCCAACCGGCGACGGCCATGTCGAGCGGCAACAGACCGTCGCGCGCGTCGACGACGAGCAGCACGAGGTGCGAGGTCTCGATCGCGCGGCGCACCTGGCGCTCGACGTGCTCGCCGAGGTCGTCGCGGTCGACGATGCCGATGCCGCCGGTGTCGATGATCTCGACGAAGCGCCGGCCCGTCGACAGATCGAACTCGGCGATCTGCGCGACGCGGTCGCGCGTCACGCCCTCGTGCGGATCGACGATCGACACGCGCCGGCGCGCCAGGCGATTGGCGAGCGTCGACTTGCCGACGTTGGGGCGCCCGACGATCGCGATGCGCGGCAGCGGCACGCGCGGCGCCTCCGGTTCGCGCGCGACCGGCTCGTCCTCGACGAGCGCGGCCTCCGACGGGTCGTCGAAGTCGAGCTCTTCGCCGTCGAGCTCGCCGTCGAGCTCCGCGTCGAACTCGGCGCCGAGTTCGGCGTCGAGTTCGGCGTCGCGTGCGGCATCGTCGCCGGGCTTGGGTGCGGGTTCGCGCGGGCTCATCGTTCGTGCCTCAGGGTAGTTTCAGCGCGCGGTGCAGCTGCGGGATCACGCGCACGTCGAGTCCGCGCTCGAGCGCGAGCTCGACCGCGCCTTCGAGCTCGCCGCGCGACGGCGCGTCGATGCCCGCGCGCGCCGACAGCGGCTGCAGGAACAGCGGCAGCTTCGGCGCGATCATCGCGACGTCGTCGAGCAGGTCGGTGTAGCGCAGCGGATCGCCGGCGCTGACCGCGATCTTCGCGCACGCATCGGTGTCGCGCACGAGCTCGAGTCCGCGGCGCCGCACGATGCCGTGCTCGATCGCGTTCGTCGGCAGCGCCTCGCGCCACGGCTGCGGCTGGCTCGCCGGCCACTCGGTCTCGCTCGGCCACTCGACCGGCGCGTCCATTTCGAACGGCGGCTTCAGATCGAGGCTGACGTGGTCGCACGCGGCGAGCACGCGCTCGAGCGCGTGCACGTGCGCGCCGCCGGTCTCGAGGTGCAGTCGCCGTCCGGGCAGCGCGGCCTTCAACGCGAGCACGAACTGCGGCCACACCAGCGGCTCGCCGCCGGTGACCGAGATCGGCAGGGCCTTCTCGCTGACGCGCTCGATCCACAGCGCGGCCTGCTCGGCCGTCGCGAGCATCGGCGCGCGCTCGACGCGATAGCTCGCGCTGCCGTGCGCGCCGCCGCCCTCGATGCGCGCCTCGCCGCGGCGCGGCACGCTCCACGAATGCGGCGTGTCGCACCAGCGGCAGCGCAGCGGGCAGCCGCGCACGCGCACGAAGACCATCGGGCGGCCGACATACAGCCCCTCGCCCTGCACGGAGCGAAACACCTCGAGCAGAGGCGCGGCGTTCGTGGTGCTCGTCGCCATTGCAGTCAACGGTTGCGGGGAGCGGGCGGGCGCCGACGCGCGACGAATCGCGGCGCGCGGAGCGGTGGGCGCGGAACGCACAGCGGGCCCGGTCGGCGCGCGGCGCGCGGAACCGGACCCACTGAGGCTACTGCGCGGCCTACTTCTTCGCCGGTGCCTTTGCCGCCGGAGCGGCTGCGGGCGCGGCGCCCTTGGCACCAGCGGCCGCCTTGCCACCAGCGGCGGCGGGAGCTGCGCCGGCGGCCGGAGCCGCACCAGCGGCGCCCGCGGCGGGCGCGGCCTCGGCGGCCTTCTTCTTCGCGACGCGGAACTTCGTGCGGACCTTCGGCAGGCCCCACGGCGCGCGCTTGTCGGTGTCGATCTTGCCGTCCTTCGCCAGCTTCACGAGGCGCTCGGCACGGGACAGGACACTGCGCTCGCCGACGAGGGCGTCGCCGCCGCGCAGGCTGGGATGGATGGACATGGTGGGTTGGGTGGGGTTGAGGGTGTTCGGGTGGAGCGGGTCGCGCGCGAGCTCGCGCGCATGCGTTCGCGCGCCGCGGTTCAGCGCGCGATGTACGTGTCGATCTCGACCGGGTACGCGGTCTGGAAGTCGCGGTTCGCGCCGGAGGGGCCGAGCGTGTCGCGCAGCTTCGTCTGCAGCGCCTGCAGCTGCGCCTTGGTCGGCGCGGCGCCGACCAGCACGCACAGCGTCTTGCCGCGGAGCACGGGCTCGGACGCGGGCAGATCCTTCGTGCGCAGGTACGCGGCGGTCGATTGCGCGAGCTCGCGGTTCGTCGTGCTGTTGCCGTACGTGATCGCGAGCAACGTGTAGACGTTGCGCTTGTCCTGCAGCAGTGCGTCGAGCGAGCTCGCCGCGGGCGCCTGCGGCACGGCCGCCGGATTCGGCGCGGGGTTCTGCGGCGCGTTCGAAGCGCCGGCGAACTCGGAGCCGGTGACCTTCGGCTCGACGATCGGCGGCGCAGTCTTCTCGGCCGCGCTCGCGGCGCTGCCGCCGGAGTAGTGGCCGACGAGCACGCCGATCACGAGACCGAGGCACAACACGATGCCGTGCGTGATCCAGGTCGGAGAGACGATGGGCTTCGAAAGAGCGACGCCGCCCGGTCGCGCGGTCGGGCGCGGGGCGGAGTAGGCGGATCCAGTCGAGCTCGGCGGCTGCGCGGGCGGGCCCCCGGCGCCGGGGGACAGGGCTCCCGTCTGCTGGAAGGCTTCCAGGAGGTGCTTGACGCGCTTGGCCATGGCCGGACGAACCGCACAGGATACGCAGGGGGGTCCGGCCGGTCAATTCAGTCGATCACCCAGCTCAGAGCGCGCTCGAAGCCGTCCGCCCAGAGGCTCGCGGCGAACGCGGCGAACCCGCCCCACATCA
>SCVU01000426.1 GCA_004296785.1 Planctomycetota bacterium | reverse complement strand
CGAGGAGATCGAGTACATCGGCAAGCGCGGGATCGGCACGCTCTCCGTGTGCGACGCGAACTTCGGGATCCTGCCGCGCGACGCCGGCCTTGCGGAGCACATGGTCGCGACGCTGCGCCGCTACGGGAAGCCGCGGCGCATCATGTTCAACAGCTCGAAGGTGCGGCCCGACCGCGTCGAGGAGATCTCGCGGATCCTGTTCGACGGCGAGATGCTCACGCGCCACGTGTTCTCGCTCGAGACGCTCTCGCCGCGCGCGCTCGAGGTCGCGCGGCGCACGAGCCTCGCGCGCGAGCCGTACCGGCGCATCCAGCGCTCGCTGAACGCGCGGCGGATGAGCTCGATCGTCGAGCTGTTGTGGCCGATGCCGGGCGAGACGCTCGAGAGCTTCAAGGACGGCATCAGCGAGCTCATCGAGACCGGCGCGCAGGCGTTCCTCGCGTACCCGCTCGTGTGGATCAACAACATCGGCTACCGCGAGCACACCGCGGAGTACGGCGTCACGCTGCTGCCCGAGGACGATCCGGCCGGCGGCGCGGAGATCGTCGTGACGACGAACGAGGTGCCGTTCCCCGACTATCTCGAGGGGCTGCGCTTCATCGCCGCGAGCTACGTGCTGCACGACTGCCGCGCGCTGTACGCGACCGTGCAGCTGTGCGCGGCGCTCGGCGTGGCGCGGCCGCGCGAGGTCGTCGACGCTTTCGCGCGCTTCATGGACGAGCAGCCGTCCAGCCCGCTGGTCGACCACTGGCGCAACCTGATCACGTGCTTCGAGGACATGATCAAGTACACGTGGCGGGGCGAGCTCGCGCTCGTCGTCGTGCACTCGCAGCGCGCCGATGCCGATCGGCTGATCGCGGCGTTCGTCGACTCGCAGCCGCAGTGGTTCGCGGGCCCGCACGGCGAGCTGCTGCGGGAGGCCGTCGAGCACGATCTGCTGACGCGCCCGTACTTCTTCGTGCAGGACCGCTGCGCGGTCGCGGTGCCGCTGCGGCACGTCGAAGTGCTGGCTTCCGCGCCGCGCTCCTGGGTCGTGCGCGCGCGCTACGACGTGGCGGCGCTGGTCGCCGCGCTCCGCATCGGGGCGCCGCTCGCGCCGGAGCTGCTCGAGCCGCGCCGCCTGCGCGTCTCGATCGACCATCGCGCGGGCCAGCTGTTCCTGATGCCGAACCGCACGACGTCGCAGCAGTCGTGGCACGTGACGCAGCTGATCCAGGAGGTCGGCCGCATCGAGCCGCGCTGCGCCGCGGAGCCGGAGCTCGCGGTCGAGGCGACCGGCGCCGCGTAGCGCGCGCGGATCAGGCCAGGCCGTCGGTCGCGTAGCCGAAGCGCTCGAGCGCGACGCGCGGCGCGCCGCGGAAGTGCTCGAGCTGTGCGGCGCCGTAGCGCTCGCGCCACTCGCCGACCTGCCCGCGGCGCATGAAGCGCGGCGCCGCGCCGCCGTCCGTCCCCAGCGCGCGACTCTCCGCGCGTCGCATCGACGCATAGCTGGACGCCTCGATCGCGCGCGCGAGCTCGGCGTCGTCGCGCGGCGCGCCGAGGAACGCGAGCAGCGCGCGGAACTCCTCGAGCGGGCGCTCGCGCGCGCTCTCGAAGCGCAGCACGTGCAGGCGCTCGGCCGGCGTCGACGCGGCCCAGCTCATGTTCACGAAGGCCCACGCGTGCGCGGGGCGCGGCCACGCGCCGTCGTTGCCCGCGAGGAACGCGTCGAAGCTCACGGCGAGACCGCTGAAGCTCTGCAAGTGGTGGTAGAGCGACAGGAGCGCGTCGCGCCCGTCGCGCACGAGCAGCACGACCGGTCGCTCGCAGCGCCAGCCGAGCGCGCTGTCGTTGGTCAGGATCACGCGCAGCGGCTCGCGCCGCGCCGGGCCCGTTGCACTCGCGTCGCGCGCCGCCAGCGCCGGCAGGTGCAGCGCGCGTTGTTCGGGCGCGAGCTGCGGCCGCGCGAGCCCGCCGCCGCTTTGGCTCGGCGCGCGCAGCGCGCGCGGGCTCGTCGCGTCGGCGAGCAGCTCGTCGTGGCCCGACGCGTAGAAGATCCCGAGCTCGACGAGCAGCGTGCCGACCCAGCTCGCGCCCGAACCCGGGTGCGCGGCGAGTACGACGTCGTGGGGCCCGAGGCGCGCGCGGTTCTCCGGTCTCACGCCGGGAGCTCCCGGTCGAGGATCGCGCGCGCGACGTCGAGGTCGCTCGCCTGGTCGAGCTCGCACCACCAGCCGGCGTAGCGGATCGCGCGGATCGGCTCGCCCTCGCCCGCCAGCAGATCGAGCAGCGACGTGCAGTCGATCGAGTCGCGCCGCGCGGGCTCGAGCCGCTCGACGCGCGCGAGCAGCCGCGCGGCGCCGCGCGCCGACAGCTTGAACAATCCCATGTACTGCGCGTCGATCGCTTGGAAGTCGCGCGGCCGCCGGCCGATCTCGAGCACGCGATCCTGCGCGTCGAGGCGCAACGTCTCCGCATCGGCCAGCGGATCGGCGAAGCGCCGCTCCCACAGCGCGCGCCAGTGAACGTCGCACAGGATCGCGAGGTCGTCGTGCGATGCGAGCAGCGCGCGCGGCGCGTCGGCTGGATACACGAGGTCTGCGTACGAGACGATGCAGTCGTCCGCGCGCAGCCACTCGGCCGCGCACGCGAGCGAGGCGACCATGTTCGTCTGTGCCCACCGCGCGTTCGCGAACGCCGGGACGTCGAAGCGCAGCGTTTCGGCGCGGTAGCCGGTCACGAGCGCGATCTCGCGCACGCCGGCGCCGCGCAGCGCATCGAGCTGCCATTGGATCAGCGGCTTGCCGCGCAGCTCGACCAGTCCCTTCGGCCGCTCGTCGGTGTGCGCGCCCATCCGCTTGCCGCGGCCGGCGGCGAGGATCAGTCCTCTCACGGCGCGAACCACTCACGAAATAGGGCGACGTCGTCCGGATGCGCCGCGCCGCCGCGCTCGGGATGCCACATCACGCCGCGCAGCGCGAAATCGCGGTGGCGCACGGCCTCGATCACACCATCTTGCGCACGCGCGAGCACCGCGAGTTCCGCGGGTGCTTCGCGGCAGCCGAAGCGGTGGTAGCTGTTCACACGGCGCGATTCGCCTACGAGCGCGTGCTCGGTGCGCGCGTGGCCATCGACGCGTTCGAGCTTGGCTCCGTCGTACGCGAGCAGGAACTGCATGCCGCGGCACACGCCGAGCACGGGCCGGCGCGCGTCGAGCGCGCTCGCGACGAGAATCTCTTCGACGCGATCGCGCTCGGGCGCGTCGCCGCCGAGACTTGCGAGGTCGTTGCCGCCGGTCAGCAGCACGCCGGCCCAATCGACGGACGCGCACAGCCAGTCGGCCGTCGTCGGGTCGTTCGGCACCGGTACCGCGACGAGCCCGCACTTCTCGAGAAACGGATGCCAGGCCTGGTCGAGCGCGTCGCGCCGCTCGCCGGTCGCCGCGTCGACGACGACGCGCTGTGAAACGAGCACGAGCTTCACGCCAGGACCTCCACGCGGCGGTTCGCGCAGTCGATGCGCAGCCGCTGCGCCGCCGACCAGCGGCCGTAGAGCACTTCGCCGGCCCCGATGACCGCCGGGATCCCGAGTTCGAGCGCGCGGATCGACATGTGGGAGTTGTACCCGCCGTACAGCGTGACGAACGCCGCGATGTCGTGCGCGAAGATCCAATCGTGGCCCGGATCGGCGCTCGGGATCGCGACGATCGCGCCGCGCAGTTCCTCCGGCCGCGCGCCGACTCCGACGACCGGTCCTTCGGCGCCCGCGCGGCCGACGTAGTTCGGCTCCGCGTTCGGCAGCTCGAACGAGAGCGCGTCGTCCGGCGCGGTCACGAGCGGCGGCAGCGTCAGGCGGCGCGTGATCGCGTGGCGCGCGCGACCCGCTTCGATCGAGCGCGCGAGCACTGCGCGCGCGTCGTCGGTGCCGGCGTGCAGCGCGCGCAGCGCGTCGTACTCGGCGTACGACAGGTCGTCGCGCGTGAAGCCAAGCGCGCGGCCGTGCTCGGCGAGGATCGCCAGTGCGTCGGACAGGCTGCGCGTGAACGCGTGCTTGGCGTTCTCGCGGCCCTCGATGGCGTCGCGCAGCGCGGCGAACAGCGAGCTCGCGTCGTGCTCGAGCCCGGCCGCGGCGAGCGCGCGGTCGATGCGCGCGCGGCGCGCGGCGTCGAGCTCGAGCGGTGCACGCGCGCCGCCGCGCGCGGCGGAGTGCGGGGCGTGCGCGGCGAAGTAGCGCTGCGGCTCCTCGTCGTAGCGCGGCGACGTGATCTCGTACGTGCCCGGCCGCAGGTGGCCGTGGCGCCGCAGGAACTGCGCGCGCGGCAGTTCGGCGAGGTCGCGCTCCAGGCCGGCGCGCACGCTGTGCAGCGAGTGCAGGAACTGCTCGCGCTCGGCGCGTTCCAGCAGCCCGGTCGCGACGAGCGAATCGAGGATCTGCAGCGCGATGAACGCCGCGCGCGCGATGCCGGCGAACGGCAGCGTGCCGTAGCGCTTGCAGTCCTCGAGCAACCAGTAGACGCGTGCGAGCGGATCGAGGTTGGCAGCGCGCTCGGCGAACGCGCGCTGGCGGCGCTCGAGCTCGGCGATCTTCGCGAGGTCCGCGCGGAACAGGCAGCGCGGTCCGGCGGTGATGCGATTCGTCAGCGCGCGCAGCGACTGCGCGATCCGCGCGCGGTCATCGGCGGCGAAGCCCTGCTCGGCGAGCGCCGCGAGCCGCGCGTCGAGGTCGAGCGTCGCGCACGAGTAGACGATCGCGAACTCGACCTTGTCGTGGTCCGGCGGACGCGCGAGCAGCCGCCGCGCGTACTCGTCGACGAGGCGCGCGCCGAGTGCGTCGTCGAGATCGGCCGGCACGAACGAGTGGAAGCTCGTGCGCACGTCGACGTACGGCAGGCCCGCCAGCGACACGAGCAGCGGGAAGCTGCGCAGGTCGCGGTAGCCGTAGTTGCGGCGCTGGTACGCCCAGATGCCGTCCGTCACGAGCTCGCGGTACAGCGACAGCGCGAGCGGGCGCGGGCGCGCGCCGAGCACTTCGGCCGGGTTCCAGTCCGGCATCGCGCCGAGGATCGGCGCACCGCCGAGCTGGTACGGGTGCAGCGCGCCGAGCTCGGCGACGCGCGCGTGCACGCGCGCCAGCGCGCGCGCCTCGTCGTCGTCGCTCGCGCCGCCCGCCGCTTCGACGCGCAGCGGCCGCACCTGCAGCAGGTAGAGCTCCCCGTCGGCGCCGATCGCGTATTCGACGTCGAGCGCGTCGCGTCCGAAGCGCTCGCACAGCTCGCGCGCGAGCGCGAGCACGCGCGCGAGGTCGGGGGCGCGCGGCGCGGGCGCCGACGCGTGGTGGAAGCGCGTGCGCCGCTCGGCCGCGCGGCCGGACGTGATCGCGTCGGTCGCGCCGCTCGTGGAGTCGCTGCACACGATCGCGTAGCGACCGCCGCTGGCCGGATCGCGCGTGAACACGACGCCGCTCTCGCGCACGCCGACGAGCTGCGGCTGAACGAAGATCTGATCGCGGCCCTCGGCGTCGGGCAGCGCGGCGGCGATGCGGTCGATCGCGGCACGCACCGCCGCCTCGCCGCGGCAGCCCTGGATCGACGGGAAGCGGCCGGCCTGCGACGCGCGCTCGCCGTCCTCGCAGCGCGCGCTGCTGCGCACGATCAGCGGTGCGTCGAGCCAGCCGCGCGCGCACAGCGCGTCGAGCACCGCGGCGGGATTCGCGCGCCAGGCGCGGACCTCGAAACACTGTTGCGGCAGCACGCGCGCCGTGTCCAGCCGTCCCTCGAGCGCGGCGAGCGTTTCGGCCTTCGTGCGAAAGCTCGCAGTCGTGCCCGGGCTCGGCGGGCCTCGGCGCGCGAGCGCGCGCCACAGCTCGTCGACGAGCTGCTCCGGCGTGCGCGAGCCGTCGTTGTCGAGCACGCAGTCGGGGGACGGCGGCTCAGCGACTTCGATGTCGGTGCCGACGACTGGGCCGTTCAAGCGTGGCTTGCGCGCTGCACGCACGTCCGGCGGCGCGCGCAGGAGGATCTCGCGATAGCTCGACAGGCGCTCGCGATTGCGCCGCCACACCTCGGGGAAAAGCGAGATCGTCGCGCACACGACGTCGAAGCCCTGCGCGGCAATGAGCTCGCAGATGGCCGCGTAGCGCAGCGCGAGCGCGAGCCGCTCCTCGCGCGTGAAGCCCGCGTCCGGGAACACGCGCTCGCGCAGCGCGTCGCCGTCGAGCAGCAGCACGGGCCTTGCGGCGGCGCGCAGGCGCGCGACGAGCAGCCGCGCGAGCGTCGTCTTGCCGGCGCCGGCGAGGCCGGTGATCCAGTAGACGCCGCCGGCGCTCGGCGCTGCCTGCGCCGCCGCCGCTGCCGTCCCCGCCGCCTGCGTCATCGCAGGCGCGCGCTCCAGCAGCGCGTCAGGTACGGCGCGTCGATCGCGCCCGCGTCGCGCACGCGGCGCTCGACCCACGCGAGGAAGCCGGCGAACGCGGCCTCGCCGGCCTGCACGCGCACGTCGTTGACCGAGCGCCACAGGCCGAGGTAGCGCTCCGGGCTCATGCGCTCGGAGTGCGTGCCCTCGGTGTATGCGACCGTCTCGAAGCGCCCGGATGCGCGCAGCCGCTCGGTCAGCCCTTCGCACAGCGCCGAGCGCCCCGACGCGCGCGGCACGTAGTGCGGCGCTCGCGCGCGCAGCTCGGCCTCGACCTCGCGCAGCAGCGGCGACGCGTCGACGACGCGCGTGTTCCAGGCCAGGCCGAGCCACGCGCGCGGCCGCAGCACGCGCGCGAACTCGGCCAGCGCGGGCTCGAAATCGGCCCAGTGGAACGCGGAGGCCATGGTCACGAGGTCGAACGCGCGCGCCGGGAGCCGCGTGTCCTCCGCGCGGCCGGCCTGCCAGCGGATCGCGCCGGAGCTCGCGTCGGCCGCGCCGCGCGCGCGCATCGCGTCGTCGGGCTCCACCGCGGTCACGCGGCAGCCGCGCTGCGCGAGCATCCGCGCGAAGATGCCGGTGCCCGCGCCGACGTCGGCGACGTCGAGCTCGGCCGCGCGCTCGTGCGCATCCGCGGCCGCCGTCGCGACGAGCGCATCGACGACCGCGGGCGCGTAGCCGGCGCGGTGCGCGGCGTACTCGCGTGCGAGCGTCGAGTAGTTTCCGTGTTCCAGTGGGGCCTCGGGCGAA
>SCVU01000425.1 GCA_004296785.1 Planctomycetota bacterium | reverse complement strand
ATGCCGCCGGGGTTGCCGCCGACCGTGCCGTTGAACCAGTTCCAGTGCTCGCCGGAATCGTTGGCGTCGCCGTCGCCGTTCTTGTCGAGCAGCGCCGTGATCACGTCGGTCGTCGAGTCGGACACGTAGACGATGCCGCCGAGCCCGACCGCGATGCCGTTGTTGTTCGTCAGGATCTGCGCGCCGAGCGTGTCGTCGTAGAAGACCGTGAACTCCCCCGCGTCGTCGTAGTCGCCGTCGAGATCGAGGTCCTGCAGGCGCCAGACCTTGTCGTCGCCGCTGTCGGAGACGTACAGGTCGCGCGTGTGCGCGAACGGGATCAGCGAGATCAGGCCTTGGGCCGCGGCGGGAGCGCACAGGTCGACCGAGGCGGACAGCACGAGCAGGGAGACGAGCAGGTTGCGGGGCTTCATCCCCCCAGCCTAAATGAGATTCAGTCTCAATTCAATCCGAGGCCGGCGGCGGCGCCAGCTCGTCCAGCCCGCGCTGCGCCGGCGGCAGCGCGCGGCGCGCCTGTGCCAGCGCCTCGAGCCGCGCGAGCGCCAGCGCGAGCCAGACCAGTTGCTCGCGCTCGTCGCACAGCAGCGCGTCGGTCGCGACGCGGTGCAGCGCCGCGTAGTGCGCGCGCGCGCGCGCCGGCGCATCGACGAGCTTCCACTGCAAGAGCAGGCGGTTGCGCTCGATGACCGCGACGACGAGCTCGCGCGGGATGCGCTTGCCGATCGTGCCGCGGTGGTGGTGCTCGACGACGCTGCGCGGCTCGTAGAGCACGCGCCGTCCCGCGCGCCGCGCGACGAGACCGAGGTCGGCGTCCTCCATGTAGAACGGCTCGTACAGCGGATCGAAGCCGCCCGCCGCGAGGAACTCCGAGCGCCGCAGCAGGCACGTCCCCCCCACCGCGAACGCGACTTCGCGGCGGCCGTCCTGGTACGCGGCCGCCCCGCCGCCGAGCCCCGGTTGCTCGAAGCGCAGCACGTCGTCGCGCCACGCGATGCGCGTGACCGACTCGACCTTGTCGAGGTCGCCGTTCAGCAGCACGCGCGGACAGGCCGAGTGGACGAGCGGGTCGGCGAGGCAGTCGACGAGCGGCGCGAGGAAGCCGCGGTGCACGCGCACGTCGGGGTTCATGCAGAACACGAGCTCGTGCGCCGCGACGCGCACGCCCGACAGCAGCGCCTGCGCGAACCCGCCGTTGAACGGACGCGCGACGACCTGCACCGACGGGAAGTGCTCGGCGACCCACGGCGCGAGCACGCCCTCGCCCGTGTCGTCGACGACGAGCACCTCGTCGCCCGCCGCGCGCGCTTCGAGCTCGGCGAGCAGCGGCGGCAGGTTGCGCGCGAGCAGATCGCGGTCGTCGAGGCACGGCATCGCGATCGAGACGGGGGCGAGCGCGCTCATGCGGCACCTGTGGGCGGCGCGCTGCGATCCTCGGGCGTCACCGCTGGCGCCGGCTTCGAGCGCGGCACCGCGGCGAGGAAATCCTGCGCGGCGCGTCGCAGCAGCGCGTGGCCGTCGCGCAACTGCGCCGCCGCGCGCCGCAGCGACTCCGCGCTCGCGCCGCGCGCTGCGAGCAGCTCGTCCGCCGCGCGCGCGAGCTCGTCACAGCGCGCGAGCCGCTCGGCGAGCCTGGCGTGCGCGCGCTCGAGATCCGCCAACCGCGCGCCGAGGTCCTCGCGCATCCAGCCGAGCTGGAAGTCGCGCGCCGCCACCTCCTCGCGCAGCCACGCGCGCTCGACCTCGAACGCCTCGACCTGCTCGCGGCGCCATGCGGCCTCGCGCTCGAGCCCGCCGAGCTGGTCGGCGCGCCAGGCCAGCGCGCGATCGCGATCCTCGACCTGCTCGCGCAGCCACGCGCGCTCGCGCTCCAGCGCCTCGAGCGTCTCGCGCAGCCACTTGCGCTCGTTCTCGAGGCCTTCCTGATTCGAGCGCAGCCACGCGAGCTGCGCGTCGCGCTCCTCGAGCGTGCGCTCGCGCCACGCGAGTCGCTCGCGCAGCGAGTTCGCCTCGCGCTCGGCGGACTCGCGCACGACCGCATGCCACGCGCGCTCGCCGGCGCCGTCGTCGATGAACTCCTGCGCGCGCGAGCGCCCACCGAACGCCGCACCGAGCAGCTCGGCCGGCGACGGCGGCTCGATCCCGAGCACCGGCGCGAGCCGCTCGAGCCCGTGCAGCACGCGCTCGTACAGCTCGCGCGCGGGCAGCGCCGCGAGCTCTGCGTGCTCGGCGGCGATCGCGCGCACGTGCGCGGGCAGGCCCGCGTCGTCGCGCGCCGGCCGCCGCGCGACGAGCTCGGCGTACAGCGCCGCGAGCTCGCGCGCGTGCGCGTCGACGTCCACGACCGGCTCGAGCGCCGCCGCGACGCGGCGCACCTCGCCCGGCGCTTCGATCAGGCGCCGCAGCACGCGCGCGAGATCGCCGGCGGCGCCGGGCTCGAACAGCCAGCCGTCGACGCCTTCGCGCACGCTCTCGGGCAGCGCGCCGACGCGGCTCGCGACGACGGGCCGCCCCGCGGCGAGGGCCTCGCGGATCACGATCGGCTGGTTCTCGACCCAGGTCGACGGCACGACCACGAGGTCGAGCTCGGC
>SCVU01000424.1 GCA_004296785.1 Planctomycetota bacterium | reverse complement strand
TGCTCGCTCGCGACGCGCGTCATCCGCCGCCGTTCGGCGCGCTCGCGGGGCTCGTCGCCGCCTGCGCGCGTTTCGCGCGCGCGAAGTCCTCGCGCGCCTTCGACGGCGGCAGCCCGCCCGCCTCGGGCAGCGACTCGAGGATCCGCGCGCCGATCAGACTCTCGCCGCGCGCCTCCTGCCACAGCACGACCGAGCCGTCGGCCGCCTGCGTGATACCGAGGCCGCCTTCCGGCGTCTCGATCAGCATCTGCCCGCCGTCGCGGAACTCGAGATTCCACCGGCGCGCCTCGAAGATCAGCGCGTCGTGGAAGTACAGGATCGGCAGCTTCTGCGCGTCCTTCTCGCGCAGTCCGAGCACGAGCGGAGTCGTCACGCTGCCGACATCGATCGCCGCGATGCGCTGCGGAGTCGCATCGCCCTCGAGGAAATTGCCGTTCAGGCGCCGGTCGACGCTGAAGCGTCCCGCGACCCAGATTCCCTTCGCGACGATCGTGTTCGCTCCGTTGCGCATCGCGACCTCGAAGTACTCGAGCTCGCCCTTGCGCACGCGCTGCAGCACCGTCATCTCGCGGCCCGCGACGCTGCCGTCGCCGGGGAACACCATGCGACTGGCGAACACCAGCGCGCCGTCGGGCTCGCGCACGGCGGCCCAGCGCTCGCCCGAGACGCGCGTGCCGAGCACGAACTTCTCGAGGTGACCCGACAGCACGCGCGTGCCGGCCGGCAGCTCGGGCGCGGCGACCTCGAGCGGCTCGCGGTCGCGCGCGCGCCGCGCGTCGAGCGCGGTGTGCAATCGATCGACGCCGGCATCGAGCGCCGCGCGCTCGAGCCAGTGCCCGCGCAACACGACTGCGCGCGGTTTGCGCAGCACCGCGAGATTCGCCTCCGGATCGCCGTCGACGATCACGAGGTCCGCGCTGCGCCCGGGCTCGACGCTGCCGCGCTCGTTGCCGACTCCGAGCGCGCGCGCCGCGCCGCGCGTCGCGGCCGCGAGCACCGCGGGCGCGGGGACGCCCGCTTCGATCCACAGCGCGAGTTCGTCGTGCAGTCCTTGGCCCGGCGCGATCCACGCGCTCGGCGTGCCGCTGCCCGGCACGAGCTCGACGCCGGCTTCGTGCAGCCGCTTGACCAGCGCGCGCTGCTTCTTCGTCACGCGCTCGCCGAGTTTGAAGAACTCGGGGTTCTCCATCATCTTCTTGCGCATCGCGCGGTCGGCTTCCCACTGCGTCTCGTACATCGGCGCGACGAGCTGCAGGATCGGCGCGTTGTCGCCGGGGTCGCGCAGCCGCTGCGCGAGCCCCATCAGCAGCGGGACGAAGCGCGTGTGCTCGGCGCCCAACGCCGCGATCGCCTCGTCGAACGCGCCGGGCTGCACGCTCTCCCAGTCGGCGCCGTTCGGCAGCAGCACGTCGGTGTAGAGGAACGCGCGCTGGCCGAGCGCGATGCACTCGGGCAGCGGCAGTTGCACGAGCTGCGGCTGGAGCTCGGCCGCGATGCGCTGCGAGCTCCACACCGTGATGCCGTGCTCCGCGCCGTGCGCGGCGACGCGCGCGAACACGTCGCGCGGCAGCGAATCGGCGACGTACACCCAGTCCGGCTGCGCGCCGAACAGCTCCGGCAGCAGCCGGTCGGCGTGCGCGGCGCTCTCCAGCTGCAGCGTCCCCGCCGACATCGGCCGGTTTCCCTCGACGCGCAGCAGCG
>SCVU01000423.1 GCA_004296785.1 Planctomycetota bacterium | reverse complement strand
ACACGCAGTTGCTCGAGGACGTGGTGAAGATCGCGCACTTGCCGTGCACGATCGTGCAGGGGCGCTACGACGTCGTGTGTCCGGCTGCCTCGGCGTGGGTGCTGCACAAGGCGTGGCCCGGGTCGAAGCTCACGATCGTGCCGGATGCCGGGCACTCGGCGAGCGAGCCGGGGATCGTCGCGGGGCTCGTCGAGGCGACGGACGCGCTGCGCTAGGGCGGCGAGCGCGCTGCGGTAGAGTGAGCGCATGTCGATCCTGAAGCGCATCGCCGAGATGATGGGCATGAAACAACTGCCGCCGCTGCTGCCGGTCGGTTCGCAAGCCCCCGAGTTCGACGTCGCCGATCACCTCGGCAAGCGTTGGAAGCTGTCGGAGCTGCGCGGCAAGCGCGTCGTGCTGTGGTTCTATCCAAAGGCCAGCACGCCCGGCTGAACGAAACAGGGATGCGGATTCCGTGATCGAATCCGCGACTACGAGCAGGCCGGTACCGTCGTGCTCGGAGCATCGTTCGACGAAGCGGGCGCGAACAAGAAGTTCGCCGACGAGCAGGGGTTCACGTATCCGCTGCTGTGCGACACGGACAAGAAGCTCGGCCTCGCGTACAAGGCCTGCGACAGCACGTCCGACGGCTGGCCGCGGCGCGTGACGTACGTGATCGGGCCGGACGGCAAGATCGAGCAGGCGATCCACACGCAGGATCCGGCGGCGCAGGCGGCGGAGCTCTTGAGCCGCGCTTGATCGACGGCGCGCGCGCGCCGGTGCAGAATCGACGCATGCGCTGGTGGGTGGGGATCGGGATCGCCGCGTCGTGCGCCGTCGCGCTGTGGTTCGCGGGGTCGATCGCGGCGCCGACGAGCGTCGTCGCCCCGGCGTTCGCCGCGCCGCCGCCCGATCGCGTCGACGCGGTGCTCGAGGCGACGGGCTCATCCGCGCTCGAGCTCGCTGACGCGACGCGCGAAGCGCGCGTCGAGGTGCGAGCGCCGTTCGAGGATCCGAACCCGATCCTCACGTCGGACGGCGCCGGACACGGGGTGCTGCGCGGTCGGCTGCTCGATTCGCGCGGGGCTCCGATCCGCGGCGCGAGGGTGTGGACGCCGAGCATCGGGTGGTGGCAGTGGACCCACTCGAACACGGGTGCCGACGGACGGTTCGAGCTCATGCTCCGGATGCGGAATGCGCAGGCCGATCCAACCGTGGCGACGTTGCGCCAAGTCCGGTTGCACGCACAGCCGCGCGGGCCGGCGCAGCAACGCGTGTTCGACCTTTCGGAGAGCTGGTGGCCCGGCGAGCTGGACGTTGGCGACTGGCAGCTCGAAGCCGACTTCGTGGTCGCACGCGTGCGCGTCCGCGACGAGCTCGACGCGCTCATCGATCCGCTCGACGTCGTCCTCGAGCGGCGCTCCCACGGCCTCGGCCAGACGGAGCAGATCTCGTCGAGTGACCTGCTGCGCGTCGGCGCTGCCGAAGTCGAGCTGCGTGATCTGAAGCTGCCTGCGCGCGTGCAACTGCGCGCGCGCCGCGAGTCCGCGGCCGGCGGTGCTTGGGTGG
>SCVU01000422.1 GCA_004296785.1 Planctomycetota bacterium | reverse complement strand
CCGAGCGCGATCCTCGTGCTCGGCGGCAGCGGCTTTCTCGGCGTGCACGTCGTGCACGCGCTGCAGCGATCCGGCGCGGCGGTACACCACGCGAGCCGCAGGCCCGTGCTGCCGGCGCGTGCTGCGCCGCAGGCGATCGGGCACGAGCTCGACGCGACCGACCTCGGCGCCGTCACGTCGCTGCTCGGCGCGCTGCAACCCGCACTCGTCGTGCTGTGTGCCGCGCAGTCGCGCATCGCCGACTGCGAGCGCGATCCGGCGCGCGCGCGGCGACTCAACGCCGAGCTCCCCGCCGTCGTCGCGCGCGATGCAGCGCGCCGCGGCGCGCGGCTCGTGCACGTGTCGACCGACCTCGTGTTCGAAGGGCGCGCAGCGGCGGGCGGCTACTCCGAAGACGCCGACGCGCGGCCGCTGACCGAATACGGCCGCACGAAGCTCGCGGGCGAGGACGCGGTGCTCGCCGAGTGCGCCGCCGCGCTCGTCGTGCGCCTGCCGCTGCTGTACGGCGACTCCCACGGCCGCGGCCTCGGCGCGAGCGACGCGCTGTTCGACGCGCTCGACCGCGGCGAGACGCCGCTGCTGTTCAGCGACGAGCACCGCACGCCGCTCGAGGCCTCGCTCGCGGCGCAGTGGCTGGCGGCACTCGCGCGCACCGAGCTCGCCGGACGCGCGCACATCGCGGGCCCGAAGCGGCTGTCGCGGCTCGAGCTCGCGCGCGAGCTGCTCGCGGGCGACGCGCGCGCCGAGCGGATCGCCGCCGGCACGCGCGCGAGCGCCGGTCTCGAGCACTCGCGGCCCGCCGACGTCAGCCTCGCGTGCTCGCGCGCGCTGGATGTGTGCCCAATCGAGTTCGCGGGACTGCACGAGGCGGGGTTGAGCCGCGTGCGGCGCCGCTCGGATTGACCGCCGCGGCTCGCTGCGTTGAACTACGCGGTTCCTCGACGAACCAACGCCGCCGCCATGCCCACCGAGCTCTCACCCCGCTACGACCCCAAGGAGCACGAGGACCGCGTGTACGCGGCGTGGCTCGCCGCCGACTCGTTCGCTCCGCGCGCCGCCGTCGCCGGCGGCGCCGCCGCGGCGCCGTACGTGATCATGATCCCGCCGCCGAACGTGACCGGCGTGCTGCACATGGGGCACGCGCTGAACGGCACGCTGCAGGACATCGTGATCCGCTACCAGCGCAAGAAGGGCCGCGAGGCGCTGTGGGTGCCCGGCACCGATCACGCCGGCATCGCGACGCAGGCGGTGGTCGAGAAGAAGCTGTTCCAGGAGCGCGGCGTCAAGCGCAAGGACATGGGCCGCGAGGCGTTCCTCGCCGAGGTCTGGAAGTGGAAGGACGAGCACGGCGATCAGATCCTGCGCCAGTTCCAGAAGCTCGGCTGCTCGTGCGATTGGTCGCGCACGCACTTCACGTTCGAGCCGCAGTTCTCCAGCGCCGTGCGCGAGGCGTTCGTGCGCCTGTTCGAGCGCGGGCTCGTCTACCGCGGCGCGCGCCTCGTGAACTGGGACTGCGTGCTGCAGACCGCGGTCAGCGACGACGAGATCGAGTACGAGGAGAAGAAGGGCAAGCTGTGGCACCTGCGCTATCCGGTGCAGGGCGAGCCCGAGCGCTTCCTCGTCGTGGCGACGACGCGGCCGGAGACGATGCTCGGCGACTCGGGCGTCGCGGTGAATCCCGCCGACGAGCGCTGGCGCGATCTCGTCGGCAAGCACGTGATCCTGCCGTTCCACGAGCGGCCGATCCCCGTCGTCGCCGACGAGACGGTCGAGATCGGCTTCGGCACCGGCGCGGTGAAGATCACGCCGGGCCACGACCCGGCCGACTACGAGCGCGGCGCGCGCTTCAAGCTGCCGATCGTCAACATCCTCAACAAGGACGGCACGCTCAACGAGAACGGCGGGCCGTTCGCCGGATTGGCGCGCGAGAAGGCGCGCGAGAAGGTCGTCGCCGAGCTCGAGGCGCGCGGCCTGCTCGAGAAGACGCAGGACATCGTGCACAACGTCGCGATCTCCGACCGCTCCAAGTCGGCGGTCGAGCCGATCGTGTCCGAGCAGTGGTTCGTCAAGATGCGCCCGCTCGCCGCGCCGGCGATCCAAGCCGTGAAGAGCGGCGCGCTCGCGTTCCGCCCGGAGCGCTGGACGAAGGTCTACCTCGACTGGCTCGAGAACGTGCGCGACTGGTGCATCTCGCGCCAGCTGTGGTGGGGGCACCAGATCCCGGTCTGGTACGACGAGGACGGCACGCCGTGCGCGTCGCGCACCGATCTCGCGCTCGGCTCGAAGCACCCGCTGAGCGGCAAGCCGATCGTGCGCCAGGACGAGGACGTGCTCGACACGTGGGCGTCGTCGTGGTTGTGGCCGTTCGCGACGCTCGGCTGGCCGGAGCGGACGCCGGACCTCGCGCGCTACTACCCGACGCAGTTCCTGTCGACGGCGCGCGAGATCATCTACCTGTGGGTCGCGCGCATGGTGATGGCCGGCTACGAGTTCATGGATCATCTGCCGGTCGAGCAGCGCTGTCCGTTCTCGGTGTGCTACGTGCACGCGACGGTGCTCGACGGCAAGGGCCGGCGCATGTCGAAGAGCGCGGGCAACGGCATCGATCCGCTCGAGATGATCGACAAGTACGGCGCGGACGCCGTGCGCTACTCGCTGCTCTTGCTCACGAAGGAAGGGCAGGACGTCAAGCTCTCGCCCGATCGCTTCGAGCAGGGCGCGCGCTTCACGAACAAGGTGTGGAACGCCGCGCGCTTCGTGCTCTTGAACCTCGGCGGCGCGCGCGGCGACGGGACGAGCGCGTCCGCGGAGGCGCTCGAGGACCGCTGGATCCTGTCGCGACTGGCGCGCGTGCGCACTGAGGTCGACGGCGCGCTCGAGCAGCACCGTTTCAACGACGCGGCGCAGGCGCTGTACCGCTTCGTGTGGAACGACTTCTGCGATTGGTACGTCGAGCTCGCCAAGTCGCGGCTGTCGCTGGGCGACAGCCCGAGCGCGCGCGCGGCGCGCGGGACGCTGGCGCGCGTGCTGCGCGACATGCTGTCGCTGTTGCACCCGTTCACGCCGTTCCAGACGGAGGTGCTGTGGGGTGCGCTGCACGAGACGCTCGGTGAGAAGAGCGTCGCGCCGCTCGTCACCGCGAAGTGGCCCGACGGCGCGGGCCTGTCGATCGACGAGGCCGCGGAGGCCGAGATGGCGACGCTGATGGAGCTCGTCGGCGCGGTGCGCAGCGTGCGCGCGCTCGCGTCGCTGGGCGAGCGCAAGAAACTCAGCGCGATCGTGATCGCCGCGCACGCCTCCGACCGCGAACTGCTCGCGCGCCAGGCGGCGAGCGTGCAGGCGCTCGGGTACCTCGAGCGCATGGACATCGTCGCGTCGAGCGAGCGGCCGCCGCGTTCCGCGGTCGGCATCGCCGGTCGCCTGACCGTCTACATCCCGCTCGACGACGACGTCGATCTCGACAAGCTGCTTGGGACGCTGCGCGGTCGCGTCGTGAAACTGCAGGGCGCGCTGAAGGGCTGCGCGGCGAAGCTCGAGAATCGCGGCTTCCTCGACAATGCCGAACCCGAAGTGCTCGCGGCCGAGCGCCAGCGCTTCGCCGACTACAACGTCGAGCTCGAGCTGCTCGAGCGCAACCTCGCCGGCTCGGCGACGTGAGCTCAGCGACGTGAGCTCAGCGACCTAGGCCCGACCACGCGCCGGCGATCAGATCCGCCGCGATCCCGAGCTCCGCGCGCAGCACGATCGACTGCTCGGGGATCGACGACGCGATCGAGAGCTGCAAGAGGATCCGCGCTTCCTTCCCGGACGCGCTGACGGGCGCAGCCGCGCCCGCGGTCGGGTTCGTGCGCTCGAGCTCGACCGAGATCCCGTTGACGCGGCCGAGGAAGTCGCCGTTCTTGTCGAGGAACAAGAGCTCCTCCATGCCGCTCGACGGCGGCAGCGCGCGGCCGAACGGACCGCGCGACGCGCTGCCGAGCGGCGCGCGCGCGCGCCAGGCGAGCAGCGCGACGCCCGGCTCCAGACGCGGCAGCTCGAGCGGCAGCGTGCTCTCGGCGATCCCGATCAACAGCGACCCCCCGGCCGCCTGCGCGAGCGCTTCGAGCGCCTTCTTCGATCCGACGTCGAGCGCCGCGACCGGCACCGCGAGCAGTGCGTCGTAGCGATCGATCACCGCGTAATTCGTCGGCCGCCCCGGCGGCACGCGCGACTGCCAACGCTCGGCGACGAGCCCGCGCGCGGGCTCGAGCTTCGCGAGCGCGCGCTTCGCGTCCGGTCCGAGCACGCGCGCGTTCCACCACGCGATGCGATCGGCCGCCGGCGCGAGCGAGCGCGCGCAGCGCAGACCGAGGTTCGGTCGCCGCTCCGTCGGATCGAGCCCGACGCGCGCGGCGCAGCGCGCATCGAGGCGGCGCGTGTCGTAGCCGCCGCCGACCGTGACGCGCCAGCCGATATCCCACGACGGCTCGAGCTGCGCGACCTGCTTCACGCCGCCGAGCGACACGTCGACGTTGAGCGCCTTGAAGCCGGGAAACGGCGACCACTCGCTCGACGTCCACTCCCAGACGTTGCCGACGAGGTCGTGCGCGCCTTCGCGCGTGGTGCCGCCGGGGAAGCTCGCGACGAGCTCCGCGTGCGCGACGCCGCGCTCCCACGTGGCCGCGTGGCGCGCTTCGAACGCGTCGCCCCACGGATAGTTCGCCGCGCCGCCGGCGCGGCACGCGTGCTGGAACTCGTCCTCGGTCATCAGCCGCAGCCCGGCCCAGTGCGCGTACAGCGCGGCCGCGTCGAAGCCGACGTGCACGACCGGCAGCGCGGCGTGCTCCGGCGCGACCTGCCAGCTCGCTTCGGTCCAGTGCTCGTCCCACCACGCGGCCGCGCGGAACGCGCTCGCCGCCGGCGGCGTGCCGGCCGCGCTGTTCGCTGCCGCTGTGCCCGAGCTGCCCGAAGTGCCCGTCGCTCCGCGCCGCCGCGACTGCGCGTCGACGTGCGCGGCGCGCGCGGCCTCCTGCGCTTCGCGGCCCCAGTCGAGCGGCGGTTGTGCGCCGGTCGCGCGCACGAAGGACTCGAACTGCTCGTTCGTCACCTCCGTCGGCATCAGTTGGAACGGGCCGAGCGCGACCTCGTGCCGCGGCGTCTCGCTCGCGATGTCCGCCGCGCCGCCCTCGCCGATCCAGCGGCGCGCCGACTGCACGTCGGTGCCGACGAGCGTGCGCCCGCCGGCGTAGCGCAACAGGCCCGGAGCCGGCGCGGCCTCCTGCGCGCGCGCGAGCCCGGGCGCCGCGAGCGTCGCGGCGAGCGCCGCGGCGAGTGCGCGGCGGCGGAGCGACAGGCGTGTCTGCATGCTGGCGAGCCAAGAGCCTAGCGTCCGCACGTGCTCTCCTGCGGCCGCGCATGTCACAATGCGCGGTCCATGCCCGACGCACGCGTCCAGGACTTCGTGATCCCCGAGGAGCACGACGGCGAGCGGCTCGACCGCGCGCTGTCGGCGCTCGTCGACGGCTGGTCGCGCGAGCGCCTGCGCCGGCTGATCGAGGAAGGGCAGGTGCGCGTCGACGGCCAGCTCGCCACGCGGCCGTCGGAGACCGTGCACACCGGCGCGCGCATCGCGGTCGCGCTCGAGCTCGCCGAGCACGTGCGGCCCGGCGCGCGCGCGGGCCTCGACTTCCGCGTGCTCTACGAGGACGAGGACGTCATCGCGATCGACAAGCCCGCGGGCATGGTCGCGCACCCGAGCACGACGGTGCGCGGCGGCACGGTCAGCGAGCTCGCGACCGCGCGCTTCGGCGCGCTGCCCGCCGCGCAGGGCGCGGATCGACCGGGCATCGTGCACCGGCTCGACAGCGAGACCTCGGGCGTGATGGTGCTCGCGCGCTCCGACGCCGCGGCCGCGTCGCTCGTCGAGCAGTTCCGCGAGCGCCGCGTGCGCAAGGTCTACCACGGCATCGTGCAGGGCGAAGCGCGCTTCGACACCGACTGGATCGAGTTCTCGCTGGCGCGCTCCGCCGAGAACGAGGGCCGCGTGCAGATCGCGCGCGACGGCGACGGCAAGCCCGCGAGCACGTTCTACCGGACGCTCGAGCGCTTCGACGGCGCGGCCTTCCTCGAGCTCGAGCCGAAGACCGGCCGCACGCACCAGCTGCGCGCGCACCTCGAGGCGATCGACATGCCGCTGTTCGGCGACCCGCTGTACCGCGGGCGCCGGCGCACGTCGCTGGCGCGCGAGGCGCCGATTCCGGCGCGCCAGGCGCTGCACGCGTCGCGGCTCGAGCTGTCGCACCCGCGCACGGGCGCTGCGCTCGCGTTCGACGCCCCGCTGCCCGCGGATCTCGTCGCGCTGCTGGATTGGTTGCGCCTGCACCGCGCGCTTTGAGCGCAGCGCCGAACTCACTAGAATCCGCCGCTCGCCCGCGCGCGTTTGTTCGCGCCCCGAGAGATTTCGTCGAGCCCGTCGAGATGGTCCAGAACGCGCTGCTCCCCGCCGCCAATACGTCGCTCGGCCTGGCGCTGGGCGTCGCGCCGCTGGGGCACGCGCACACGAAGATCGTCGCCACGCTCGGGCCGGCTTCCGAACGGCGCGTCGGCGAGCTGGTCGAGGCCGGCATGTCGGTCGCGCGCGTGAACTTCAGCCACGGCACGAGCGAAGATCACAAGCGCCGCATCGACGCGGTGCGCGCGGTCGCGGCCGAGCGCGGCACGCCGGTCGGCGTGCTCGCCGACATCCAGGGCCCGAAGCTGCGCATGGGCGTGCTCGAGGAGCACTCGCGCGCGCTCGAGTCGGGCGAGATCGTCGTGATCCGCGCCGGCCCCGGTCCCGCGCCGCGCGGCGAGCTGTGCTTCGACTTCGAAGGCGCGCTCGACGCGCTGCAGCGCGGCCATCGCATCTTCCTCGCCGACGGCGCGGTCGAGCTCGAGACCGCGTCGATCCTCGGCGACCGCCTGACCGCGCGCGTCGTGCGCGGCGGCGTCGTCTCCGACCGCAAGGGCGTCAATCTGCCCGACTCCGCGATCGCGCTCGAACTGCCGACGCCGAAGGATCGCGCCGACATCGAGCTCGCGCGCGCGCTCGGCGTCGACGTGCTCGGCATCTCGTTCGTCGGCGAGGCCGCCGACGTGCGCGCCGTGCGCCAGCTCGCGCCGGGGATGCCGGTGATCGCGAAGATCGAGCGCCTGGCCGCGCTCTCGAACATCGACGCGATCCTCGCCGAGTCCGACGGGATCATGGTCGCGCGCGGCGATCTCGGCGTGGAGGTCGAGCTCGAGCACCTGCCGCTCGTGCAGAAGTCGCTGCTGCAGGCGGCGCTGCGCGCCGGCAAGTTCGCGATCACCGCGACCGAGATGCTCGAGTCGATGATCGAGAGCTCGCGCCCGACGCGCGCCGAGGTCGCCGACATCGCGAACGCGGTGCTCGACGGCACCGACGCGCTGATGCTGTCGGCCGAGACCGCGGTCGGGAAGTACCCGGTCGAGTCGGTCGCGACGATGAACCGCATCGCGCTCGCGGTCGAGCACAGCCAGCGCTACAACGACCTGCCGCGCGTCGTGTTCCGCTCGTCCGAGCCGACGTTCTCGAACGCGATCGCGCTCGCCGCGACCGATGCCGCCGGCGCGCTCAAGCTGTCGAAGATCGTGTGCTTCACCGAGACCGGCAACTCGGTGCGGCTGATCTCGCGCTATCGCCCCGGCGCCGAGATCATCGCGCTCTCGCCGCACGAGCGGACGCTGAATGCGATGACGCTGCTCGCGCACGTGCGCCCGCTCGCGTTCCCGCGCCTCACCAGCCTCGAGGAGATGCTCGCGCTCGCCTGCGAGCGCCTGCTCGAGCGCCGCTGGGTCGTGCCCGGAGAAGAGGTCGTGTTCGTCGCCGGCGTGCCGCCGGGCGTCTCGCGCACGACCAACGTCGTCAAGTTGCACCGCGTCGGCGAGCGCATCGATCTGCACTGAACGCCGCACCGAACCAGCGGCACGCCAGGCACCGATCCCCGTCACGGCAGTCCCCACCGAGATCCCCACCATGTCGCATCCCCGTGCCGGCCGCGCGCAGCGCTGCCGCGTTCCCCGCGCAGGCGCCGATGGAGCCGGAGCCGCCTAGGCATGTGGGCCAAGCTGGCCGATGGCGCACGCCGCCTGGTGGAACAGGCGGCGGGGGCGCGCGGTGAGCGCGACGCCGCGAGGCCGCCGGCGGTGACCCCGCTCGCGCGCGTGGTGTCGGTCGCGTCGGGCAAGGGCGGCACCGGCAAGAGCATCCTGTCGACGAACCTCGCGTGTCAGCTCGCGCGCGCCGGCGAGCGCGTCGTGCTGATCGACTGCGACACCGGTTGGGCGAACGACCACCTCTTGCTCGGCCTGCAGCCGAGCTACGACCTCGGCCACGTCGCCGGCGGTCAGGCCACGGTGCTGCAGTCGCTCGTGCCGGGGCCGGGCGGACTGCGCCTGCTCTCGGGCGGCGTCGGCCGTGCGCGCGACGCGGAGCCGACGTGGCGCGACCTCGATCGGCTGTTCCACGCGCTGGTGCAGCTCGAGACGAGCTTCGACGTCGTGATCGTCGACCACGGGGCGGGCCTCGGCCTCGCCGCGCAGGCGCTGATCGCCGCGGGTTCCGCGCTCGTGATCGTCACCGGCACCGAGGTCACGGCGCTGTCGGACGGCTACGCGGCGTACAAGCGCGCGGTCGCGCTCGCGCCGGCCGTGCGCGCCGGGCTCGTCGTCAACAAGGTCGCGTCGCCGCAGGTCGGCCGCGAGGCTTGGGAGCGCTTCTCGTTCGTCTCGCAGCGCTTCCTCGAGCGCAAGCCGGAGCTGCTGGCGTTGGTGCCCGACGACCGCGCGGTCGTCGAGAGCGTCGAGAAGCGGCTGCCGGTCGTTCTCTCGGCGCCGACCTCGCCCGCCGCGCAGGCGATCGCCGAGGTCGCGCGCTGGGAGCCGTTCCGCGTCGCCGCGCCGGCCGTCGGCGGCCAGGGCGTGTTCGAGCGCTCGCGCCGCGCGCTGCGGTAGTTGACGGACGTACCGAGCCCGCCTCGATTCCGCCGACTTGGAAGTCTTGAGCCCGCCTCGACTCCCCTGACTTCGCACCTGCGAAGTCAGGGGAGTCGAGGCGGGC
>SCVU01000421.1 GCA_004296785.1 Planctomycetota bacterium | reverse complement strand
GCTCTTCCGATCTGGTAGGGTGAGACGCATGAGCGGGGAGATCGATGCGGGCTCCGGCGCGCGCTCGGCGACCGCGAGCAGGTCACCCCGCGAAACGTGGACTCGGTACGCGGCGCTTCTGCTCCTCGCGGTGGTCGCGTGGTGGGTTTTCGACGGCTGGGCATCCGAGCGCGGCGCGGTCCCCGATCCGCGCATCGCGAGCGAGCGCGACGAACTCGCGCCCGGCGCGGCGGAACCCACGGCCGCAAACGGGCCGTCCGCGATCGACCCCGCGCGTCGCGCCGTCGACGAGGAACCGGCGGCCGCGCCGGCGCCGAGCGCGAGCGCGGTGCGCAATGGCGAGCTGCTCGTGCGCGTGCTCGACCTCGCGGGCCATCCATTGAGCGGCGCGTACATCGAGGTGCGGCCGGATGCGCCGGATGGAACGCCGATCGGGTCGCAGCCGCTGCCGCCGAGCTGGCCGGAGTTCCTGCCGGAGGGCGCCGATCCAGCCAAGGTCGACGGCGCGGCACGCCAGCTCGCGGTGACCGACGCGCGCGGCGAATTCCTGGCGCGTGCGCTGCCGTGCGACTTTCCACTGCAGGTGTTCGCATCGGGTTCGGTCCCGCCGACCTCGGGCCGGACGGTGATTCCGTCGGACACCGCTCGCGCTGAACTCGAGCTGCGCGTCGTCATGCACGGTTGTCTGCGCGGGCGCATCGCGTACGCCGACGGTGCTCCCGCGGCGCACGTCCCGGTGCGGTCGTTCCAGCGCGGCACCGACGGCGTCGTGCGCGACCCGATCGAAGCGAACGACGACGGTCGCTTCGAGCTGTGCGGACTCGCGAACGGCTTCACGAGCTGGCGCATCGAGGTCCCCGGTGAGTCGTCGCGTTGCACGCGCATCGACGCGCCGGTGGTCGATGTCGGCACGGTCGAGATCGCGCGCACGCATGCGACCGAAGTGCGCCTGATCCTGACCGGGGCACCGACGGCGCTGCGCTACGACGGCTGGGTGATCCAGGCGTTTTCGAACGGCCGGCTGGTGTCGAGCACGGGGGCGCATCGATCGGGCACCACGACGCTCGAGCTCCCCGCGGGCCGCGTGCAGCTCGATCTCGTCCGCGGCGGAGAGCGCGTCGGCTCGTGCAGCGCGACCGTGCCGTGCGGCGCCGTCGAGTTCGCGCTCGGCGCGCTCGTCGCCGGCCTCGCGATCGAGAACGCCCCGGTGCCCGCCGGCGTCGCGTGCGGAATGCAGTTGCGCGGGCTCGACGCGGATCCGTCCGAGGCCGGACGCCGCCGGCCGCCTTGTTTCGCGCTCCCGCCGCAGCACATGGAATCGCTCGCCGCCTGGAGCGGCGCCGTGCTCGAGCTGTGGATGTTGCCGCCGGGCGGCTACGACGTGTCGCTCCTCGACGCGCAGGGAATCGCGCACTCGGTCGGCTCCGTGTGGCTGAAGGCCGGTGAGCGCGCGCGCATCGTCGCGCCGGTCTCCGGTGTCGGCGTGATCGCGGGAATCGTGCGCGACGCGCTCGGCGCACCGGTGCCGAATCTCGCGCTGCAGGCCGCGCGTCCGGCGCTCGAAGGAGCCGTCACGCGCAGCGAGTCGACGCGCACGCGTGCGGACGGCGCGTTCGAGCTCGTCGCGCTGCGCTCCGGCAAGTGGATCGTGTTCCCGCGCTCGCGGGGGCCCGAATCCAGCGAGGCCGTCGTGGTCGAGCTCGCCGCGAACCAGCGCGTCGAGCTCGAGCTGCACGCCGGACGCAGCGGTGCGCTGGAGGTCGAGATCGGCGGCGCGAACGGTCCGCATGCACGCGTCGGCGTGAGCGTCGTGCCGCGCGGCGCCGGAGTCAACGCCGCGGCCACGACGCGTGCAACGACCGATCGCGGCGGCCTCGCGCGCTTCGACGAGCTGTGCGAAGGCGAGTACGACGTGCGGGCATCCTGGCGCGAGCCCGGCTCCGAGGCACCGGTCGTCGAGTTGCGCAGCGTGCTCGTCCGCGGTGGCGCGACGACGAAGCTGCGCTTCGACGCGGCCGACGCGCGCTCGGTGATTCGCTTCACGCGCGACGGACGGCCGTTCGACGCGTGGTCGGGCGGCGTCGTGTTCTCGTCCAGTGGACGCTCGCACCTGCGCGAGCTGCCTGGTGTCGAGCGGCGCTACACCGCGACGCTCGGTCGCGGCCCGCACTTGTTCCTGCTCTACGCGCCGCCCGAGTTCCCGCGCATCCACCCGGATCGCGATCTGAACCACTGCCAGCTCGCGTACGTCGAAGATGTGCCGGAGCCGGGCACTCCGCTCGAGGTCGCGCTGCGCGGCGCAGACATCGCGGTCCGCATGCGCGGCGACGGCGGCGCGTTGCCGCTCGCCCGCTTGATCCGCATCGGCCCGTTCGAGGACGTCTGGGGGAAGGCGGGATTCGACCGCCTGATGTACTTCGACGCGTCGGGCGACGCGCGCCGATTCGCCGACGTCCCGGTCGGCGCGGTGATCGAGCTCGAGAACGCGGGCTGGGGCGCGCGCGGTCCGGTCGAGCGCGTGCACGTCACCTCGACGGCCGAGCTCGTCGTCGAGTGGCCGCCCGCGCGTTGATGCGCCGACGCTAGCGCGACTTCTTGCCCGCGGACTTCGCGGGCGCCGCGCGCTCCTCGAACTTCCCGATGTCGCCGGGATTGCGCAGCATCTTGTCGACCTCGCCGAGGTGCAGCTCCTCCGCGTAGATCATCTCGCGCGCGTACTCCTCGAGCATCACCGAGCGGCCCTCGGCGAGCTCCAGCAGCTTCTGGTACGCGACCAGCGTCTGGCGCTCGTGCGCGAGCGACTCGCGCAGGATCGCGCCGATGTCGTGGTTGTGCGTCTCGAGCAGCGGCCCGATCGCGAGCGACGGGTGCTCGCCGAGCGTCGTGACGAGCTCGCCCGCCTTCTCCGCGTGCGCCATCGACTCGCCCGCCTGCCCGCGCAGCCAGCTGACGATCGGGATGCGGCCGTAGCCGTACACCATCATCGAGTAGTGCGTGTAGCGGACGACGCCGGCGAGCTCCATCTCGAGGATCTCGTTGAGCAGCTTGACGATCGCGGACTTGTCGATGTCGCGGTTGGGCATGGCGGGTTCCTCGGGTTCGCGCGGCGCGCGCGGTGCGTGACCGTAGCTCG
>SCVU01000420.1 GCA_004296785.1 Planctomycetota bacterium | reverse complement strand
CGGCCGCACGCCAGTCGCGTTGCACACCGGCGCCGCGCTGGTACGCGAGGCTGAGCGAGTCCATCGAGTGCCCGTTGCCCATCCGAGCGAGCCGCCGCAGCGCCCGGATCGCCCACTTCGGATCGCCGCCGTTGCCGCGTGGATCGTCCCAGCCGCCGCCGTCATCGGAGTAGAGGAGCTGGACGACGGCGTGATCCACGTCCTCGGCTGCGCGGCCAGTCGCGTGCTTCACCGCCAACTCGGCGTAGTGGCGCGCGTCGTCGCGCTCCGAACTGCGCCGCGAGTTCGCGAGGTCGCTCGCGATCTACGCCGCGGCTCTGGCATCGCCGCGGTCGGCCCGGGCCTTCACCCGGCGAAGCCAGGCGCGTGCGCGACGCTCAAGCGCGGCCACCGAATCGGCCGATTGAGGCGCGCGGAGGGCGGTCGCGCGTGCGCTTGACTTCGCGAACACGGCCGCTACCTTCTTTCGGCCACAACTGTTCCCCGGTAGCTCAATGGTAGAGCATTCGACTGTTAATCGAAGGGTTGTAGGTTCGAGTCCTACCCGGGGAGCCACCTGCGCGGCGAACGGCGTCGCGCTCAGCGCCGCAGCACGACCTCGCGCCACTCGCTGACCCCTGCGACGAGGTCGGACCCGCGCACGGCGATGACGAGCCGCGCCGAGCCGGCGATGTGGTCGCGCCCGCGCCGCGCGAGCTCGGGTTCGAGCAGGCCGGCGCAGAAGTCGCGCCACGGCAGGCTCAGTACCTCCGCGGGCCACGCGTCGAAGCGGAACGCGCGCAGCTCGGCGCGCAGCGTGCTCGCGTCGAGCGCGGATACCGGTGCGGTGGCCGCGATCCCGACGCGGCCGATCGGAAGTTGCAGCGCGAGCTCGAGCCGCAGCTCGAGCTCGATGCCGTTCGCCGGCGCGCGTGCGAGCGCGACGTGCGGCGCGCGCGTCGGATCGAGCACGAGCGCGGACTGCGCCGACGGTTCGAGCAGCTCGACGAGCGGCGGCTGGTCGAGCAGCTTCGGTTCGTAGACGAGCGCGGGCAGCTGCGGCGCCGCAATCGCGAACGCATGGATCGGCGGCCCGAACAGCCGCGCGAGACTCGGCGCCGGCGCGAGCGCGACGCGTCGCAGCTCCTGCTCGGACGCGCGCAGCGCGAACGCGTGTCGCGTCCGCTGCTTGCCCGACTCGAGCACGAGCTCGAGCTCGACCGCGGGCCCCGGCGCGAACGCGAGCTCGAGCGCGCCGAATGCGTGCGCGGGCAGCAGCGCCGACGGCACGTAGCGCAGCTCGGGCGCCGGCGGCGAAGTGGGCTCGGGCCGCGGCGAGGACTGCGGCGCGGGCTCGCTGCGGAACGCGAGTGAGCTGCGCCGCGCCGGCGCGAAGCCCTGCGCGAGCGGTGCGCGCGCGCGCGGCAGCGCGGCCGCGCGCAGTTCGGATGCCGGCGCGCCGCGCGCGCGCAGCGCGAGCACGTCGCCGCTCGCATCGAGCCACACGAGGTCGCGCGTCGCGAGCTCCGCCGTCGGCCATTCGCGCTCGCATTCGGCGCGCGTGCCCCAGGCGCGGACGTCGAAGTCGCTCGTGCGCGCATCGGCGGCCGCGAACGGCGGCGCGTAGCGGTAGCGCGCATGCGCGCCGACGAGCGGGATCCCGCCCAGGCCGGGCTCGCCCGCGATGGCGACGATCGTCAGCGGCAGGCGCTGGCCGGTGCGCGCGTGTTCGGCACGCGCATCCTCGACGCAGCGATCGAGCGCGGCGATCTGCTCGGCGGCGAGTTGCTGCGTCGCGACCACGTGCGCGCGCAGGTCGAGCGCGGCGGCGAGCTGGACGGCGGCACACGCGGCGGCCAGCCAGCGCAGCCCGTTCGCACGCGCGCCGCCGAGGTTCCACAGACGTACGAGCGCCGCGCCCCACAACAGCCACGCGAGCGCGAGCGGCGCGTACTCGGCGCGCGACAGCACGTTCGTGCGCGCGCCGGTCGCGATCAGCGCCGTCGGCGCGAGCAGCAGCGCGAGCGCGGCGAGCGCGAGCGCGCCCGTGCGCAGTCCGCGCCGCGACGCGAAGCACGCGACGGCGACGGGCATGCCCCACGCGAGGAAGATCGGCACGTCGAGGTGCCAGCGCACGACGCGCGGCGCGAGGTCGGCGAACTCGGGCGCCGCGTTGTGCGGGTGCAGCGCCTGCACGAAGCCGCGCAGCACGGCGGGTGCGCGCTGCGCGAGCTCGTAGGCGTTCGGCGTCGCGCTGCCGGAGGACAGGTGGAGGCCGCCGAGCACGAGCACGCGCAGCAGCAGGAAGAGGGCGAGGGCGGCGGCGAGCACCGTGCACTCGGCGCGTGGGAACGCGCGACCGGCGAGGCGTGCACGGGTGGCGAGCGCGATCGCGAGCACGCACGGCAGCGCGATCGCGGACTCCTTCGACAACAGCGACAGCAGCGCGCACGCGCCGCCGACGGCGAGCCACGCGGCGCGCGAACGGCCGCGTTCGACGATCTCCGCGCGGGCGTCGTCGGCGCGCAGCAGCGCGAGCAGCGCCGCGCACGCGAACAGCAGTGCGAACGCATCGCCCCAGGCGGACGCCCACGAGACCGCTTCGATCGCGCCGGCGGACACGGCCATGCCGACCCCGGCGACGAGGCCGGGCAACCACGGTCGGTGCGGCGACACGTGCGCGCCGAACAACCGCGTCGCGCACGCCGCGACGAGCGCGCAGCACGCGACGTGCAGCGCGAGCCCGAAGGCATGGAACAGCGGCGGCGAGAGCGGCTCGCCCGACACTCCGGCCACGGCGATCCACGCGCTCCACAGCGTCCAGCGCAGCATCGTCGGCTCGGGCGTGCCGACCGCGCGCTCGGCGAAGCGGCTCGCCGAGTGGAACACGCCGGCCGGATCGAGCAGCATCAGGTGGTCGTCGAGCTGGAACGGCTGCGCGACCATCCACGCCTGCGCGGCGAGCGCGATTCCGGCGACCGCGGCGAGCGCGAGCCACGCCGCCGCACGCGCGTAGCGGGGCGGGGGAGCGGGGGCGCGGTCCATGCGGCGGGTTCAGTGTCGCGCACCCGCGCGCGGTTTGCACGAGCGGTGCGCCGCGGCCGGGTTCACGCGCGCGCGGCGAGCAGTCGCTCGAGCTCGGCCGCGCCGAAGCGCGCGCTCGCGCGCGCGATGCGCGCGAGTTCGAAGCCGCCGCAAGCCTCCGCCGCGGTCACTCGCTCGGGCGCGTCGAGCCCGCTCGACGCGAGCGCCCACGCGACGACCGCGCGCGGATCGACGCCGCGCGCGCGCAGCTCGGCCAGCGCGAATCCGCCGTCGCGCTTCGCGAGGCGCTTGCCGTCGTCGCCGACGACCAGCGGCAGGTGCCACCAGCGCGGGTGCGGGAGTCCGAGCGCGCGCTGCAACAGGATCTGGCGCGCGGTGCTCGGCAAGAGGTCCGCACCGCGCACGATTTCGTCGACGCCGGCGCGCGCGTCGTCGACGACGACCGCGAGCTGGTACGCGATCGCGCCGTCGCGCCGCGCGATCGCGAAATCGCCGACCTCGCGGGAGGGATGGAAGCGCTGCGGGCCGGCGAGCTCGTCGTTGAACGAGACCTCTTCGTCGGGGCAGCGAAAGCGCCAGGCCGGGACGACGTCGGCTGGGAGGCGCAGTGTGAGCTTGCCGCAGGTGCCTGGGTAGTAGAGCTCGTCGCCGGCGTGCGGAGCGGATGGAGAGCGCGCGACGTTTGCCGCGATCTCGGCGCGTGAGCAGAGGCAGGGGTAGGCGTCGCCCTGCGAGGTGAGTTGCGCGAGCGCGGATTCGAGTGGAGCGGTGTCGGCGCTCTGGATGTGTGGTTCGCCGTCCCAGTCGAGGCCGAGCCACGCGAGGTCGGCGAGCGCGAGGGAGGTGAAGTGGGGTTTGCAGCGCTCGCGGTCGAGGTCTTCGATGCGCAGGAGGATTCGGCCGGAGCGCGAGCGCGCGTGGAGCCAGGCGAGGAGGAAGGAGCGGGCGTGGCCGAGGTGGAGGGGGCCGGTTGGGGAGGGGGCGAGGCGGGTGGTGGGAGGGGAGGGAAGCATCTCGCGGCGGTGAGGATAGGGACCTACAGGGGTGCGCGCTGCGCGCGCACTTGGGCGCGCGAGGACGCGCGCCCGACTCCGCACTCCGAGGGGCG
>SCVU01000419.1 GCA_004296785.1 Planctomycetota bacterium | reverse complement strand
GGCCTCGGTCAGCACGAGCGAGCCGCGCTCGAAGTCGAAGGCCGCGAGCTCGGCGCGCGAGCGCAGCGGCTTCGGCGCAGCTCCCGCGCGCTCGCGCCAGTGCAGCCGCCCGGCGATCATCAGGTGCAGCACCGCGAAGCGCTCGCCGTCGAACGCGAGCGCGATCCGCTTGCCGAGGCGCTCGGTCGACACGACGCGCGCGCCCGCGAGCTCGTGCGGCGCGAGCTCGACGCTGCGCAGCAGGAACGGATGCGCGATCCGCAGCTCGACCAGCGTCGCGCCTTGGATCCGCGCGTCGAGCGCGGCGCGATACGCCTCGATGTCGGGGAGCTCGGGCATCGCTGCGCGCGCTAGCCCGCGACGAGACGCCCCGGTGCGCCGCTGTGCACGTCGCCGGGGATCCCGCCGGCCCAGCGGCGCAGCGTGCGGCGCCGCGCGCCGGCCTCGGCAAAACCGTCGAGCCCGCACGAGAAGCGCACGCCGTCGCGGCGGCCGTCGAAATCGAACGGCAGCTCGAGCCGCAACCCGCGCGTGCCCGTGTGCACCGCGCCGTCGAGGTTCGCCCACACGCGCGCGTCCTTCAACTTCCCCGCGCTCTCGATCGACACGTGCAGCGAGCGCCCCTGGCGCCGCACGAGCACGCTCGCGTCCGGATCCTCGGGCCGCTCGCGCAGCATCGGCAACCGCAGCGGATCGCGCCGCACGCGCGCGCAGCGCACGCGGACGAGCGGCGCGTCGAGCACGAGCTCGCCCGCCGTCCGCCCCGCCGCGTTCGACCAGCGGTAGTGCGCGGCCACGCACGGATCGCCGCCCGGCGAGAACGAACCGCCGGTGAGCTCGAGCTCGCGCGACTCGCTCGCGCCGGGCGCGAGGCGCGCGAGCGGCGGTCGCACGCCGATCTCGAATGCGCCGCGGCGCACGACGAGCTCGAGCTCGACCTCGACCGGCCACGCGAACGGATTGCGCAGCGCGATCGGCACCCGCCACTGCCCGCACCACTCGCCGCGCCCGAGCGCGAAGCGCCCCGGATCGACGAGCAGCTCGCCGACCTCGACCGGGTACGGCCCCGCGTCGTCCGGCGCGAGGCGCACGAGCTCGCGCACCGCGAGCGCGCGCGGCCCTTCGTTCGTGTTGATGCCGTTGAACGGAAAGCGCAGCGCCGCGAGCAGGTGCGCGGGCTCGTCGACGCTCCACGACCAGCGCTGGCACGACCACTCGAGCGCGCCGGCCTCGCTCGCCCAGCCGCCGGGCCCGACGCCGTGCGCGTCGATGCGCTCGCGCGCGGTGAACTCGCGGTCGTACTCCTCGGCGCGCTCGGCCAGCAGCATCGCCGCCAGGCCCTGGTCGCGCGCCTCGAGCACGACGTCGCGGTGGAACGACGCGATGATCGCGCGCACCTCGCGCTGCTCGGCCAGCGCGCGCGCGACCTCGCGCACGAGCCCGGCCTGCTTGAGCTCGATCATGTGCAGCGGCCGCTCGGTGCCGCGCTCGTCGCCGGGGTCGCGCAGCCGCTCGCAACTGAAGTCGAGCGCCTCCTCGAGCACCGGCAACCGCTCGCCGGCGTAGCGCTTGTGGAACCACGCGCCGGCATCGAGTCCGATCAGTTCGGCCAACGTGTGTTGCGCGATCGGCCCGTGCCCATCGGTCGTGCGCTCGAGCGTGTCGTCGTGCAGCAGCACCGCCGCGCCGTCGCGCGTCGGCTGCACGTCGTACTCGAAACCGTCGAGGCCCTGCTCGAGCGCGACGCGCAGCGACGACAGCGTGTTCTCGGGCGCCGCGAGCGGCGCGCCGCGGTGGCCGAGGATCAGCGTCGGGGACGGAGCGGAATCGGGAGCTTGGGCCAAACGAGTCGCGGCGCGCGCTTGGCAGGCGTTGTAGCGCGCGTCAAGCTCGGCGAGAAGCCTTGGGACGAGCGAAGACCGCTGTGCGCGAGCCGCTGCTCGCATGGACTTGGGGCGCGCTCGCGCTCGCGTCGCTGGCGTACGCGCTCGCGCTCGTCGCGCGCGGCGGCTGGCCGCTCGTCGCGGAAGCCGGCGCGGTCGCGATCGCGTCGCAGCCGTTCGGCAAGTTCGTGGTTTTCGCCGCGTGGCACGAGAACGCGCCGTTCGGCGTGTGGGAGCTCGGCCTGTTGTCGGCGCTGGCGGACGTGCACGTCGCGTTCGGGCTCGCGCTGCTGCTCGGCCACGCGCGGCGCGCCGGCCGCATCGGGCGCTGGTTCGACGCGCGCTGCGCGCGCGCGCGGCGGATGCTGACCGAGTACCCCGGCGTGCGCCGGCTCGCGTTCACGGGCATCGTCGTGTTCATCGCGCTGCCGTTCGGCACCGGGCCGCTGGTGGGCACGTGCGTCGCGCGGCTGCTCGGCTTCTCGCGGCTGCGCGGCGCGGTCGCGGTCAGCGTCGGCACGACGGTGACGAGCGCGCTGTTCTGCGGCGTCGCCGCGGCGCTCGGCGCCGAGGGCGAGGCGCTGTTGAAGAACCCGTGGCTCGCGCTCGGCGTGTCGGCCGCGCTCGGCGCGGTGCTCTTCGCGCTGTGGTTGGCGGCGCGCCGCGCACTGCGCTCGCCCGCGCGCGCGAGCCGCGACGCGCGCACGCGCTAGGGAAACGCGCCGCCGACGCCCGCGCTCGCGCAGAATCCCTGCGGCGCGCTCGCGTCGAAGAACCACGCCTGCGCGACCACCGAAAGCCCGCTCGGCACGCCGAGCGGCCACGCGAACGAGAACTGCGCGCCGCCCGCGGCGTCGGCGACGCACGCGAGCACGAGCTCCGGCGCCGGCCACAGCACGCCGCCGAGGATCGGCAGCGCGAGCGCGCTCGTGCCGAAGACCCACGCACCGGGCGCCGACGGCGGCGCTCCCTGCGCGTGGAACTCGCTCGTCGCGCCGCGCGCGGCCGCGCCTAGCGTCCACAAGGTCGGCGCTCCGCCTGCGCCGCCGCTGCCCGCGCCGAGCTCGCACCACGGCAGCGCGCACTGCACGTCGCGGACGAACACGTCGCCCGCAGCGTTCCCGTCGGCTGCGACGAGGTTCGCGCCGAACGAGTGGAACGCGCACACGCGTCCGTCGGCCGACAGCGCGAAGACCTGATTGAAGCCGTCGGCCTGTGCGCCCTGCGTCGAGACCGACACGCGCTGCGTGACGCCGAGCACGAGGTCGCGCCAGAAGATGTCGGGCACGCCGTTCGTGTCGAGCGGCACGAGGTTCGTCGCGTACGAGCGGAACGCGAGGAAGCGCCCGTCCCACGAGAAGTACGGGTTCGAGCTGCCGGAGTCGCCCTCGACGCCGCCCCCGCCTGGACCACCACTGCCGAGGCTGGCGCGGGTGAGCGTGCCGAGCACGCGGTCGCGCA
>SCVU01000418.1 GCA_004296785.1 Planctomycetota bacterium | reverse complement strand
GACGAACTTCTTCGCGTCCTTCATGCGCTCGAGCTCACGGCTCGGATTCTTCTTCGCGACTTGTGCGAACGCCGCGTCACGGCTGAATCGTCAGAGTCAACCCGCTCGTGCTCGACCACAGCAGCGGCGACGGATCGCAGCTCGCGGACGACTTCCACGGCCAGACGATCTGCGCGTGTAGCACGGCGCCCGTGAGCAGCGGGTCGTTCGGGATCGGCGCGAGTCGTGACGCCGATCCCGACGGCGAACTCGCGACGTGAAACGGCACAACTGGTGCGCCGAGTCCCGCGTGCAAGATCAACCCGATGCCGAGCGGATCCGAGCCCGGGTCAGCTGCCGCGCCGATCAGGCCGATCCCGAGTGCCTGCGGCGGTGCGCCGTGGCACACGAAGCGGAAGTCGCTCGCGCCGACGTTCGGCGCGCGCGAAGTCGTCAACGTGTGCGTGCCCTCGCATCCGGCAGATCCCGCGCCGAACGCTGTGCCGCCGGTGAAGTCTCCGAGCACGTTGTGGATCAGCCAGACGGAATCGGTGAACACTTCGAGCCGTCCGTCCAGATCGCCGTCGAACGCGAGCGCTCGCGAGCGGCATCGCCCCACGTAGCGCGAGACCGCGGTGCCGGAACCTGCGCTGCTGCTCCACAGCATCAGCGTGTCGTTGCCCGATGTCGGCGCTGCGCGTCCGATCAACAAGTCGTCCGCGCCGTCGAGGTCGAAGTCGGCTGCGAGCACGGCCGCGCCGCTCAGCGGCAGATCGATCTGCGCAGTGTGCGACCAGCCGCCGCTGCCGTCGCCGTAGCGAACCTCGATCGCGAGGTTCGAGAGCGGATGCGCGATGTCGACGTGGCCGTCCGCGTCGAAGTCGCCGGTGACGACGCGCGCACTGGACAGAGCGCTCGGAAGGTTCTGCGGCGCGGCGTAGCCCGCCGCGCCGTTGGACAACCACCACTGCAACGTCGGCGCGACCGTCGCGTGCGATGCCTCCGTTATCGGATCGAGATAGCCGTCCTCGTTCAGGTCCGCGCTGGATCCGGGGCGAGCGCCGTAGAGCGCGCCGGGCAGGATCTGCGGATACGCGAACGCGCCGGTCCCGCTGCCATACGCGATCTGGGTCTGCTCGGTACCGATGCAGACGTCGATGTGGCCGTCACCGTCGTAGTCGTGCACGTCGATGTAGGTCGGACCCGCGATTCCCGACGTCGAGAGCACCGGCAACGCGAACGTCCCGTCTCCGGCGCCCTTGCGGAACGACAGATCGAGCCCGTTCGTCTCGGTCGCGACGAGATCCGCGACGCCGTCGCCATCCGCGTCGGCGAGGCCGAAGTCGCTCGCCTTGATCCCGGTACCGACGACCTGCGCAAACGAGCCGTCGGACTGCGCGAGCCGCACCTCGACGACGTAGCTCACCTTCGGTGGGAAGAACACGAGGTCGGTGCGGCCGTTGCCGTCGAGGTCGGCCTTCGCAAGCAGGAAGTCGTCGTGGAACGGATCCGCGGAGTAGCCGCCGAGATACTCGTGGACCTTGAACTCTCCGCTCGTGACGGGTTGCACGACGTGCATCGACGGCGGCAGACCGTACGCGTACGACTTGTACGTCAGGAGCTCGCGCACCCCGTTGGCGTCGTTGTCGAAGAAGGCGACTGCCTCGGCGATGAGCGGGATTGGAGGGAGCGCCTGCAATGCCGCGCCACCCGGCGCGAGGACGAACTGCAAGGCGGCGATCCCGCCGAGGACGATGTCGAGTCGGCCGTCGAGATCGATGTCGTGCAGGTCGATCCACTCGGGCTGGACCGCCGTCGGTATCGACCAAGCCGGGCTGAAGCCGCTGGCCCCGCCCGCGATCGCCAGCTTCGGAAAGAAGTTGGGGGCGATGAATGTCAGGTCGTCGCGCCCGTCGCCGTCGAGATCCCCGGAACGCAGTCCGGCCGGCGGGAAGTTGTGCGCGAGCGTGAGCTCGGGACCAAATCCGCCGCTGCCGTCGTTGAGGAACACGCGCGACGGGGTGTTCAGAGTGGCCACGAGCAGGTCGAGACTTCCAGACCCGTCGAAGTCCCCCGCGACCACTGCATGGCCGCCCGCGCCAAGCTGCACTGGAGCCGCGAACCCCGCGAGCCCCAGCCCGCGGATCGCGAGAGTCGCGGAGTACAACGACCAATCCGAGCTCGCGACCGCGAGGTCAGGGATTTGATCTCCGTCGAAGTCCTCGATGACGGGCCGTGAGAGAAACCAACCCGGCGTGTTCGCGCCGGCGGCCATCGCGATGCCGCCGGCACCGTCGTTCGCCCAGAGTTGGATCTGCATGTTGCCCGGCACGGCCTCGAGGTACAGATCGAGATCGCCATCGAGGTCCGCGTCGCGCGCGGCGTGGCAGCGGTGGATCTGCGTCGGGCCGAGTGCCTGCGCTGCATCGAACGTCACCGCCGCGGCGCCGCGCGACCACTTCAGCGCGCCGGTGCCGTCGCGGTCGATCACGTCCACGATCCCGTCCCCGTCGAGATCGGCAAAGACCGGCGCACCGTACTTGCCCGGCGCATCGAAAACGCGCGCCGACAGCACCTGCGGCTGCTGTGCCGCGAGCGCGCTGAACGGGGACAGAACGATCGACGCGGCGAACGCCGCGAGCGAGCGCGGACGCGGGGGCTGCTTCAAGCCATGGACTCCCTTCCTGTGTGCCTAGGCTAGCTGCGCGCGCTCCCGCCGGTCACACGGGGCATCCGAAACGACCGCAGCGGTGCCGGCTGCTCGAACCGGCACCGCCGCGCGTCCAGCCGCGCCGCGCGCTACACCTTGACCGGCGCGGGCGCGACGAACTTCTTCGCGTCCTTCATGCGCTCGAGCTCACGGCTCGGATTCTTCTTCGCGACTTGTGCGAACGCCGCGTCACGGCTGAATCGTCAGAGTCAACCCGC
>SCVU01000417.1 GCA_004296785.1 Planctomycetota bacterium | reverse complement strand
GCCGTTGAGCTCGGCGACGATCTTCGGCCGCCAGTGTTCGGTGATGCGCGCGAGCTTGTCGGACAGGTCGACGACTTGCATGGGCTCGATCGTATGCGAGCTCGGCGCACAAACGCAGTCTCCCGCCGCGGCGAAGCGCCGCAGCGGGAGACCGTGGATCGCGAGTCCGATCGGCGGCGACGGGTCGCTCAGTACACCGCGAGCAGCGACTCGATCGACACCCACATCATCTCGGGCTCGGCGTCGTCAGAGGGCTCCTCGTCCGGATCCGTGGAGCCCTCCTCGAACGCTTCGTAGCTCATCGAGAATGCGATCTCGCCGAGCGTGCTCCCCTCGGGGACGAGCAGCAGCACTTCGCCCGACGTATCGGGCAACGGGAAAGCCTCGAATCCCTCCGAGGCCAGCGCGGCGAGCAGGGCGGTGCGCGCAGCGGTGGGCGCGGTCGTCTCGGTGAAAACCTGACCGTAGACGAACTCGGTCGCCTGGCCTTGCGCATCGACGACGTCGAACTTCAGCGTGAGCCCGAACGGGAACTCGTGGCTGCGCGTGAAGCCGAGGTGCACGAGTTCAGCGGAGCCATCCGGCGCGCACGCGCCCGTCACGACCGGCGTGACGGTCAGGTGCGAGCTCTTCGAGCAATCGTCCCAGCGGGGCTTGCCGCCCTTCTTCTCGAGGTTCTTCTCGACCTTCACCTTGCCGACGACGTGCCAGCCGTCCGGAAGCGTGAGCACCTGATCGTTTGCCTTGAGGATCTCGTTCGACTGGCTCGGATCCTTGTCGGTGTAGGTGGCATTGCAGCCTGCGGCGCCCATCGACGACTTCAGGGATTCGCACAGCGAGCGCGCGGTGCCGCTCGCACCCATCTCGCCGGTGACGGTCACCGGCGGCCCCGTCGGACCCTGGACTTGCAGCGTCACGCGGTGCTCGTTGTCGATCTTGCCCTGACCGATGACCTGTCCGCCGCTGGAGATGCCGCAGGCGACGGAGACGTTGATGTCCTGCCCGCCCTCCACGTGCGTGAAGCCGGAGCTCAACGCGAGCAGCAACCCGACCACGACGACGTTCAGCAACTTGTTGAGTGTGGTGCGCATGATGGATTCCTAGAGCTTGTGCACCGCGGTGCGGGTCTGGACGCGATTCGCGTCGCCGTCGAGCGCGGGCTTGTCGACGGTGCCAGGGCAGTCCTTCACGTACGGACCGGTGACGAACACCGTGTTGTCGACTCTGCGCGCGCGATAGCCCTCGGCGTGCAGCACGCTGTGATCATTGATCGCGTTGCAGATCTGCTGCGCGAGCACGCACGGCGTCGGCCCCGGACTGAGGGGCACCATGAGGTTCATGCGCGGCGGGATGTAGTTCCACCCGATGTAGAACTCGATGCCGATGTGCACCGTGCCGCCCGACCAACCCGTGGGCACGAACGGGCTGCCGGTGGTCGCCACGGTGATCTGCATCTCGTGGGTGTTGCCACCGCCCGGCGCCGGCGGCGGTGAATCGAGACCGAGCGCGC
>SCVU01000416.1 GCA_004296785.1 Planctomycetota bacterium | reverse complement strand
GACCTGCGGCGCCGCCGCAGCCAGGCGTAGCTCGAGCTGCCGGTAGTAGTCGTCGTCGAACGGCAGGACCACGGCGAACTCGGCGCCGCGGGTCGCGAGCTCCGCGTGCAGCCGCGCGATCTCCTGCACGTGCCGGTCCCAGCGGCGGCGCGACTCGGGCGTCACGCCGGAGCGCAGCGCGTGCTCGAGCCCGCGCAGCCCCCCGCCGGCGACGATGTCGAGCAGCGTCGCGCGCGACGGGACGCCTTGGAGCGCCTGCATCAACCGCATGTGTCGCTCGTCGGAGCACGCGGTCCGCTCCGGATCGGGCTCGAAGTCGATGTCGTGCCAACCGAGCTCGTCGACGCCCTTGGGATCGTCGAGGTCGTTCGCGACCGCGATGTACAGCACGACGTGCGGGTCGAGCCGGCCGCGGTGGTCGCGCAGCGCGCGGAACGCCGACTGCGCGTTCCATCCGGGGCAGGCCAGCGTCGCCACCGACACGCGCGACGCTGCGTCCGGGCAGGCCCCCGCGAGCCAGCGCGAGAGCTGCGCCGCGTGCGTGTGCTCGTCGGACACGCCGTAGCCGAACGCGACCGAGTCGCCGAGCAGCACCACGCGTCGGTCCGCGCTCGCGGGCGTGCCGATCGTCGGGCGCTGGCCGAATTCGTCGGTCGAGGCCGGCACGCCCGCGAACGCATGACGCGAGCTCGGCTTCACGCGCAGCAGCACCTCGGGGTCCGGATCCAGCGCGTACGGACCGGGCGTCAGCGCGCCCGCCGCCACGCGATCGAACGGCGCGCTCGCGACGGGCGCCGGCAGCAGCAGTCGATCGACGAGCGAGCGACCCGTGAACAGGCTGTGGCCGCCCTCGACGAGCAGCACGGCGAGCAACAGCGCGAACAGCGCGAGTCCGCCGCGCTGCAGCACGCGGGCGATCCGCGCCGAGCCGACCGCGTTGGCGCGCGCGCCCATCCGACGCTCAGCGCACCCCGCCGGCGGCGCCGCGCGCGTCCGCGCCGCCGCGCTCGACGATCTGCTTCGAGCGCTCGAGTCCCGCGTCGAGCGCGAGCGCGGCGCGCGCGGCCTCGACCGCTTCCACCGGCCGCTGCAGCGCGACGAGTACACTCGCCTGCTTGTCGAGCAGCCGCGCGCGCCCGGCATCGCCGAGCGGCCGCCGCACGTCGGCGTCGAGTTTCGGCGGCACGAGCAGCGCGGCCTTGTACTCGCGCAGCGCGCGCTCGAGCTCGCCGACCACCACGAGCGCGTCGCCCCAGCCCTCGTGCAGCGCGTACACGAACGGATCGATCTCGTTGGCCGCCTGGAAGTACACGCACGCCTCGCGCGCGCGCCCCGAGCCCGCGTGCCAGTTCGCGACCGCGAGCTGCGTCGACAAATCGCCCGACTCGTACGCGAGCCACCGCTCGCGCGCGCGCATCGCGTCGTCGAGCTGGCCCTTGCGCTCGTACAGCCGCGCCAGCGACAGCTCGGCCGAGAACTCGGGATCGTCCCAACCCGGGAACGCCGCCTCCGCGAACAGGTACTGCGCCTCGGCGGCGTCCGGATCGTCGCGCTCGAACATCCGCGCCAGCCCCATGCGCGCCTGGTAGTCCTCGTGGCCGAGCGCGAACGCGCGCCGCCAGTGCTCCTGTGCGCCCTGCGCATCGTCGCGCGCGAACGCGAGGTTGCCGAGCAGCACCTCGGCGCGGCCGTTCGCGCCGTCGGCGCTCAGCGCGCGGCGCAGCGCGTCCTCCGCGTCGGCGAGATCGCGCGTCTGGTACGAGCCCCACGCGACGTCGAGCCAATCGCGCGCCCACGCGCGTCGCGCCTCGGCGTCGGCCGGCATCCGGCGCGGCAGCGCGAGTCGCTGCGCGGCGGTCGTCAGCGGATCGCGGCGCGGCTCGCACGACAGGCGCGCGAGGATCGCATCGACGAAGATCGCGAAGCTCGCGTCGACTTCCTCGGGCGTCGCGTGGAACACCTCGGCGAAGGCCTGGTCGAGATCGAGCCCGCGGTCGAACGCCTCGAGCAGCCGCACCATCGGCGCGAAGCCGTGCCGATCGATCAGCATCCGGCACAGCAGGCCGCCCTGGTAGTAGCCGAACAGGATGCGCGGGCCGCGGAACGCGCGGTTGAGCTGCCGCACCGGGATCAATTCGCCGGCCGCGCGCGCGTCGAGCAGCTCGCGCCGCATGTTGCGCGTCCACGACGGATCGCGGTTCTCCTCCTCCCACGTCGCGAGTCCCTCGGTGATCCAGCGCGGGCAGCGGTTGTGCGACAGCCCGAGGTGGATCACGTGCGTGAACTCGTGGAAGCTCGTGCGCGCCCACGAGAACTTGCCGCGCATGTGGCACAGCGGCGAGACCGCGGTGACGACCGGACCGAAGCACACGCCGAGCGCGGGGAAACCCTCGAAGCCCGTCGAGCGCACCGAGAAGTCCGCGTGCTCGCGAAAGACCTCGATGTGCGTCGGCTCCGGCGTGTAGCCGTAGCGCGCGGCGAGCTCGGCGCGCGCGACGTCGTAGTGCTCGACCTGGTAGAGCTCGTGCAACGCCGCCTCGTCCTCGCTCCAAGCGAACGAGAGCGGCCCCGCCTTGTGTACGCGGTACTCGTCGCGCAGCTTGCGCAACACGTCGACCATGTTCGCGCGCCACGCGTTCTGCCGGCCGGCCGCGGCCGTCTCCGACTTCTCGAGCGCCGCGAGCCCGCCCGCCTCGTCGCCGCTGTTCGCGAGCGCGCGGCCGGACAGCATCCACGCCTCCCAGTCGCGCGGATCGCGCAGCACGGCGCGCGCGAGCGGCTCGCGCGCCTCGGCGAAGCGATACAGCTCGACCAGGTGCCCGCCGAGCACGCGCTCGGGCGTCGAATCGCGCGCGTCGGTGTCCAGCAGCGCCTTGTGCAGCGCCGCGCAGTCGTCGCGGCGGTGCTCGATCCACGCCAGCGCCGCGCGCTCGGCCGCGAGCGCGCGCGTGTCCACGCCGAGGCCGTCGAGCCGCGCGATGCGCGCGCGCGCGCTCTTCAGGTCGCCGTCGTCGAGGTCGTTCGACAGCGCGGCGAGCTGCGCGCGCACCGCGTCGGGCGCGCGCGCGAACACCTCGCCGAGCCAGGCCGACGAGCTCTTGCTGCCGCGGCGCCAGTTGAAGCGCGCGAGCGCGGCGAGCCCGATCAGCGCGTCCTCGTGGCCCGGCGCGATCGACAGCGCCTCGCGGTACAGCGCGCCGGGCGAGCGCGACGCGCTGGCGTCGCTCTCGACCTCGCCGTCGGCCTCGAAGTAGATCGACGCGAGCTCGGCGAGCACGTCGGGTTCGCTGCCGCCCGCCGCCGTCGCGCCGTCGGCCGCGACGAGGTCCTGCGCCGCGCCCTCGAGATCGCCGAGCGCTCTCCTGCAACGCGCGCGGTCGAGCAGCGCGTCCCAATCCGCCGCCGCGGTCTGCGCTCCGGCGCGCCAGCCGTCCTCGGCCGCCGCGCGCGCGCCGAGCTCGAGCCGCGCGCTCGCGACGAGCCACGCCGCGCGCGGATCGCCGACCGTGTCGAGGCGCGGTGCGGCGCGCGCGAGCAGCTCGGTCAGCGCGGCGGTACGGCCGCGCTCGAGCTCGAGCGCGAGCGCGATCCGCGCGACGCGCGCCTGGACCGCGGGCGTGCCGAGCGCGCGCCCTTCGCGCGGGAACGCGCGGTCGAACGCGAGCGCCGCATCGTCCCACGCGCCGCGCACGTCCCCCGCCGTGCGGCGCGCGAGCGCGCGCAGCGCGCGGCTCTCGACGTCGCGCTCCTCGTCGGCGAGGTGCTGGTCGTAGACGGCGACCGCCGCGCGCGCTTCGCCGCGGCGCCGGCGCAGCTCGGCCGACTCGCGCTCCGCCTGCAGCGCCGCGCGGTCCTCGGCGGGCAGTGCGGAATCCGGGTCGTCGTAGGCCGGCTCTTGCGCGGCGAGGCGCACGGGGAGCGCAGCGAACGCCGCGAGCGCGAGCAGCGCGGCTGAAACCCAGGACGAGCGCATCGGAGCGCGCCAAGTATCGGCGTCCTGGGCGCGGCGGTCCACCCCGCGACGCACGAGAAGCGGCGAGTTTTTCCGTGGTCGAACCGCGCGCGCCGCGCCACCACCTCCGCGCGAGCGCCGGCCGCTTCGGCCGCCGACGCGCGTCGACTGGAGCCTCCATGCGCGCATCCCCTCGCTTGCTCACTTGCTTCGGCCTGCTGCTCACGACACTCGCAGGCGCCGCCTGCCACGACGACGATGGCCAGCACGCCTCGGCCGGCCAGCCGCCGACCGTCGGCTTCGTCGCGCTCCCCGGAGCGACCACCGGCGCGGCGGGGATCAGCGTCGCGATCGCGTTCAGCGCCGACGATCCCGACAGCGTCGCGAGCTGTGACGTCGTCGCGGTTCAGCACAGCGCGATCGTCGGTGCGGCGCTCGAGGAAACCATCGCGAGCGGGCTCGTCGAGCAGAACGGCGCCGAGCTCGCGGTCGTCTGGAACACCGGCGGCGTCGAACCAGGCGCGTGGCGCATCGAGGTGCGCATCGACGACGGCGAGAACTTCGTCGTCGCGACCGCGCCGACGCTCGTGCAGCTCTCGCAGCCGTCAGGCGGCGCCGTGCAGCTGATCAGCGAGGGCGACGGCGGCGGACTGCAGCCGCTCGCGATCCACACGACGGAAGCCGACGACGTCGAGGCGGTCTACTCGACCGCCGTGCTCGACTCGTTCGGCGGCGTCGTCGTGTACGGCGCGGGGCAGCCCAACGCCGCGCAGTTCGCGCCGACACCGATGGTCGAGGACTTCGTGATCGCGCGCCACGCGGCCGACGGCACGCTCGCGTGGGCCGACCGCAGCTTCGGCGCGGTGTCGGCGAGCGCGGGACTGGGCGTGACGCGCGTGTACGGCGTCGCGCTCTCGTCGACTGGCGCACAGCCCGTCGTCGCGGGCGTGTACGACGGCAGCGTCACGTTCGCGCTCGGCAAGCCGCAGCAGACGACGCTGCCCTTCGTGCCGCACGACGGTCCGCGCGGCTTCTTCCTCGCGCGCTGGAGCGACGGCGGCGCGCTCGTCCACGCGCGGCACGGCACCGGGCTCGCGAACGACAAGCTGGACGTCGAGGGCTTCACGCACGACGGCGCGCCAGCCGCGCTAGTCGTCGGCAGCCACGCCAGCGGCGGCGCGACGCTCGGCGCGGGCGAGCCGCATCAGACGGTCGTCGACTCCGGGTTCTTCGCGGGCGGCTGGGTCGCGCGCTTCGGCGGCGACGGCGAGCTCGACTGGGCGCTCGCGCTGCCGCACGCGGTTCCCGGCGCCGACGGCCAGGGCGCCGTCACGCACGTGACGCGGCTGTCGAACGGCGAGTTCGCGGTGGCCGGCACGTTCACGGGGACGGTCGCGTTCGGGCTGCCCGCAGCGATCGCGAAGACCGCTTCGCCCGGCGGCGTCGATGCGTTCGTCGCGAGCATCACGGTCGGCGGTGCGCTGAACTGGATCGAGACGATCGGCGGCGCTGGCGCGGACGTCCAAGTGCACGGCCTGGCCGGGCTCGACGGCGGCGCCGTCGCGATCGCGATCGAGCACCGCAACGGCGCGATCGAGTTCGCGCCCGGCACGCCGGGCGCGATCACGCTGCCCGCGCCCGATCCGTTCCGCGCGTTCGCGCTCGCGACGTTCGCATCCGACGGTGCGCTGTTCTGGGCGCGCGACCAGATCCTCGAGACCGACGGCGCGGACGTGGAGACCGGCCCGCACATGACCGCGGTCGGAGGCTCGCTGCTCGCGCTCGCCTGGGGGCACGAGAAGGAGCAGCCTGGCGAGCTCGTCGTGATCGGCGGCGGCGGCCCGGGCTCGATCCCGGTCGCGTTCAGCGGCGAGTACGCGCTGATGGTCGCGGTGATCGGTCCGTCCGGAATCCCGCTGCAAGCGCTCGCCGACGGCGGCGGGGAAGGCGAGCCCGTGGTCCGCGGCGTGTCGCACGGACCGTCGAGCGGCATCGACGTGTTGGTCCGCCCGTACGGCCCGCTGACGCTCGGCTTCGGCACGGGTGACCCGCTCGAAGTGCCGGTCGACGACACGCTCGTGATCGCGCGCTACGGCGAGTTCTGAGCGGCGAGCGCGGCGCGGCACGCGGCGAGGTCGGCGCGCAGCTGTGCGCCCGACTCCTCGTCGCGCGGCAGCAGGAAACCCTGCTCGCGCAGCTCGGCCTCCTGCCGCAGCGCGCCCTCGAAGGCCGCGATCGCCGCGCCGAGCTGCGCGCCGCCGCCGCCGGCCGGCGCGCTCTCGGCCGCGCGCTTGTGCGCGATCCCGCGGTTGCTGAGCACCGCCATCTGCATGCGCCGCGTGAACGCGTGCTTCGGTTCCTGCGCGGCGGCCCGATCGAAGCGCGCCGCGGCCTCGTCGTAGTGCCGCTGCGCGCCGTCGAAATCGCCGCGGTCGCGCGCCTCGTCGGCGAGGTTCGCGTGCACGGTGCCGAGCTGGCGCGCGACGTCCGGCGACCGCGGGTGCTCGTGCTCGAGCAGCGCGAGCTCGCGCCGCGCCTCGTCGAGCGCCGCATCGGCCTCCGCGTCGCGCTCGAGCTTGCGCAGCACGCCGGCCACGAACTGCGCCTCGATTGCGACCGCGATGCGCTCGTCGAAGCCCTCGGGCGTGAGCGCGAGGCGCCGCCGCGCGAGCTCCAGCGACTCCACGTGCGCCGCGAGCGCGCCGTCGAGATCGCCGGCCTCCTTGCGCGCGACGCCGAGCCGCTCGCACAGGATCGACAGGCCGTCGATCGCCGTCGCGTCGCGCGCATCGAGCGCGAGCAGCTCGCGCGCGATCGCGACCGAGCGATCCAGCGCCACGAGCGCATCCGCCGCGCGCCCCAGGCTCGTCAGCACGTCGCCGTGGCGCTCCAGCGCGATCGACAGGTCCGACAGCACCTGCTGGTCGCTCGGCGCAGCCGCGCGGCGCTGCTCGGCGATCGCGAGCGCGCGCTCGAGCTTCGCCAGCGCGGCGTCGAAGCGCGCGCGCTTCTGCAGCAGCGTCGCCGCGTCGATCAGCGCGAGCAGGAGATCGCGCCGCGGCTCCGCCCAGTCCGGATACTTCGCGACGAGCTCCTCGCAGCGCGGGATCCCCTGCTCGAGCGCGGCCAGCGCTTCCTCGCCGCGGCCCATGCGCGTGAGGACCTTCGTCTGCTGCAGGCGCGCGCCGAGCGCCAGGCGCTCCGAGTTGCGATCGGCGCGACCACTCGCGACGCGCGCATCCGCCTCGCCCGCGGCTTCGTCGCACAGCTGCGACGCGCGCTCGAACTTCCCCTCCGCGCGCTCGACGTTGGCGAGCGCCAGCTTCGCGCGCGCGGCGAGCAATCGCGTGTCGTGGTCCGGGTGCGCGGCGCGCACGCGCGCGTCGAGCGCGAGCGCGCGTTCGAGCTCGCGCCGCGCGCCCGCGCGGTCGCCGAGGCTGGCGTGCGTCGGCGCGCCGAGCACCTCGGCCAGGCGCAGCCGGCCCTCGCCGATCTCGCACAGGAGCAGCG
>SCVU01000415.1 GCA_004296785.1 Planctomycetota bacterium | reverse complement strand
CAGTCTATCCACGCCGGCGCCGCGGGTTCCCTTCGGCTGCGCCCGAACGCTACGGTAGGCGCCGCTTGCCGCCGCGAACCGACACGCACTCGCGTTCCGCCGTGATCGGCGTGTTTCTGCTGCTGCTCGGCCTGTACACCGCGTGCTTCGCCGGGCTGCCCGACAACCCCGACGCGGAGGTCGAGTTCCAGACCGTTTCGAGCCTGTGGCGCACGCACTCGCTTGCGCTCGGCGGCACGCCCGAGGCCGCTGCGATCGCGGCCGCGAAGTTCGACGTCGCGCCCGGCGGCCCGGGCCGCGAGCACGAGCTCTTCGCGTGGTTCGGCGTCGGCCAGGCCTTCGTCGCGCTGCCGTTCTACGGGCTCGGCCGCGCGCTCGCCGCGCTGTTTCCGAGCGTGCAGCAGGCCGCGACGAGCGCGACCGATTACGGCGTCCAGCGCAGCGAGTACTTCGAGCACCTCGTCGTCGGCTGGCGCAATCCGCTGCTCGGCGCGTGGACCGCGGCGATCGTCGCCGCGCTCGCGCTGCGCCTGGGAGCGGGCCGGGGAGCCGCGCTCGTCGCCGGACTCTCGTACGGACTGTGCAGCTTCGCACTCGCGCAGGCGCGCTCGACGCTGTCCGACGTGCAAGCGGCGTTCTTCATCGCGCTCGCGCTGCATCAGCTCGTCGTCGCGCACGAACGCGTCGTCGCGCGCGAACGCGGCGCTTCGAACGAGCGCGGCGCTTCGAACGAACGCGGCGCTTCGAGCGAGCGCGCGCTCGCGCCGGCGGTGGTCTGCGGTCTCGCGCTGGGCATGGCCGTGCTGACGCGCGTCGCGGTCGCGCCGGCCGCCGCGTGCATCGGCGTCGCCGCACTGCTCGCGCTGCGCCGCTCGTTCGCGGCGAGCGCCGCGCTCATCGCGCCCGCGCTCGGCTGCGCCGCGGTCTTCGCGTGGACGAACCACGCGCGCTTCGGGAGCTGGCTCGAGACCGGTTACGGCGCCGGCGTCGGCGGCGGCTTCTTCGCGTACCCGCCGTACCTCGGCTTCGCGGGCCTCATGATCTCGCCGAGCAAGGGGCTCGCGATCGTCGCGCCCGCGGCGTTCCTCGCTCCGTTCGCGTGGCGAGCGCTGGTCGAGCGCGTCGGCCGCGCGCCGGCGCTGTTCGTCGCGCTCGCGCTGCTCGCGGTGCTCGCGCCGGTGTGCTGCATGCCCGGCTGGCACGCGGCGTGGACGTACGGGCCGCGCTACCTGCTGCCGCTGTTGCCGCTCGCGTGGCTCGGCGTCGCGTTCGCGCTCGAGCGTCCGCGCGCGGGCAAGCTCGCCGGACTGCTGCTCGCGCTCGGTCTAGCGACCAACCTGCCGGCCGCGCTCGTCGACACGATGACGCACCACGACTTCGCGCTGCAGAGCGCGCGGCGCGCGTGGCCGCTCGCGGACACGCCGGAGCGCGACGCCGAGGACCAGCGCTTCCTCAACGTCGAATGGGAACCGCGCTACGCGGCGCCGGTCGCGCACTGGAAGCTGTTCCTGTGGCGCGTGCGCCATTCGGAGCGCGAGCCGACCGCCGACGAGCTGTACGGCGACGGCAGTTCCGAGCCGCTCGTCGTGCACCACGAGCGCGACCGCGGGTTCCGCCACCTCGCGTGGGTCTGGCAGCGGGACTTCGCCGGCGTGCGCGGCGCGCCGATCCTGTGGCTGGCCGCGTTGCTCGCCGCGCTGGGGGCCTGGCGGATCCGCCGAACACGGCCTCAAGGCGCGTAGCGGACCGGCCGATAGGGGACCGGAAACTCTTTCCATGCCGGTCGTCCCCTTCGGATTCTGCGCGGCGCTCGCGTGCGCGCTCGCGCTGCAACTGCCCGGAGCGCCCACCTCGCCCGCTGCGCCCACGTCGCCCGCTGCACCCGCTGCGCCCGGCGTGCGCGTCGAGCACTACGCGCTGTTCAACGGGCCGCGCGAGATCGTCGGCGTCGCGCGGCTGCTGCGCCGCGACCGGAGCGACGAGGTGCAGCTCGAGCTCGAGCTCGAGCACTTCGCGCTCGCTTCGACGCTGCGCCTGGTCGAGACGCACGGCAACGCGAGCGCGCCCAACGCGCGGCACGAGCTCGTGTGGCGCGAACAGCTCGGCGCCGCGGAGCGCTCGGCCGGCCGCTGCGTCGTCGCGCGCTGGACCGAGCGCAACGAGCTCGAGACGCTGCAGTGGGGTGCGCTCGAGCCGCTGCGCGACGAGCGCGCGCTCGCGGCGCGGCCGCTGTTCCCGCTCGAGCAGTGGGAGCTCGAGCGCAGCGGCGTGCTCGGCTCCGGCGAGCGCTACGATCCGCTCGGCGATCGCATCGACGGCGCCTGGCGCAGCGCGCGCGCGCGCGTCGCGACGACGGCGCTCACGTGCGTGCGCGAGGCGGCCGGCGACGAGCCGCTCGCGGTGCGCCGCATCTTCGCGGGCTCCGCGCTGCTCGCGTTCCGCTTCGGTCCGGGCGCGCCCGCGGCCGTCGCGATCACGGAAGAGCGCTGGATCGAGTTGCGCGCGGCGCGCGACGCACAACACGCGACACCTGCATCCGCGCGCGCGGTTGCCGATCCGGTTACCGGCGCGTTTCCGGCGCTGGTTTCACCCGACGATTACTCTGGAGCCCTGGTCCGCCGACCGGCCTCCCGGTAGCCTCTCGAGGTTCGGGTACGGCTGCCTTCGCGCCGCGCGGGCCCGACATCCACGATGACCTCGAATCCTGCTCGCCTGCGCCCGCTCGCGTGCGCGCTCGCGCCGTTCCTCGGCCTCGCGCTCGCCGGTTGCCAGAGCACCGCGACGCACCTCGCGAAGGCCGACGACGCCGCGTATTCGATCCTCGTTTCCAAGCGCGCCGAGCTCGCGCGCGACGCCGATCGCTTCTCGATCGAGCCGGCCGCCGACAGCCTGCGCGAGCGCCTGGAATCGGGCGAGCTCGCCGCGGCCGAACAGCTGTCGCTGCTCGACTGCCTGCGCATCGCCGACGAGACGAATCGGCAGTGGCAGGACCGCCGCGAGTCGCTGTTCCTCGACGCGCTCGACCTCGCGCTCGAGCGCTGGCGCTTCGGCTGGATCCCCGACGGTTCGGTGGCCGCCGAGGTCGACGGCAGCGGCCACGAAGCGCAGTCCGCGCTCGGCTCGCTCGGCCTCGGCTTCTCGAAGATCCTCGGCAGCGGCGCGACGCTGCTCGGCAATCTCGGCTTCACGCTGACGCGCAATCTGGCGAGCGGCGACGTCTGGCACGCGACGAGCGAGCTCGGCTTCCAGCTCACGCAGCCGCTGCTGCGCGGCTTCGGCTCGCAGGTCACGCTCGAGCCGCTGACGCAGGCCGAGCGCGACGTCGTGTACTCGGCGCGCAGCTACGAGCGCTTCCGCCGCACGCTCGCGGTGCAGGTCGCCGAGCGCTACTACCGGATCCTGCAACAGGTCGACGAGCTCGACAACGAGCGCACGAACTACGAGAACTTGATGCGGCTGCGCGAGCGCAACGAAGGGCTCGCCTCCGCCGGCCGGCTCTCGGACATCCAGGTCAACCAGGCGCTGCAGGACGAGCTGCGCGCCGAGAGCCGCGTGATCCAGGCCGCGCAGCGCCTCGAAGGACTGCTCGACGACTTCAAGCTGTTCCTCGGGCTGCCGATCCACTGCGAGATGACGGTCGACCGC
>SCVU01000414.1 GCA_004296785.1 Planctomycetota bacterium | reverse complement strand
TGTTCTCGATCGCGCTCGGATCGGCGGGAACCGCCGAACGGAGCGCCGTGCTGCCTTCGACCGCCGCGCTGCTCGGGCAGCAGTTCTTCCTGCAGTCGCTCGAGGTGTCGGCGAGCGGGCTCTCGTTCGCGAACCCGATCGTGCAGGCCATCGCGCCGTAGCGATCGCTTCCGCGCGGGCATGCGGCGGCGCTACGCTCGCGTCGCATGCCACTGCCTCGAGTCCCAGCGCCGCGGCGGTCGGTCGGTCCGTGCATCCTGCTCTTCGCCGTCGCGCCCGCCGCGCTCGCGCAGCGCGGCGACGTCGAGGGCGAGGCGCAGCCGCCGCTCTCCGCTTCGATCGCCGTGCCGCCGGCGCCGGTGCTGACGCCGGAAGAAGCGCTCGCGACGCTCGCGGTCCCGGACGGCTACGCGATCCAACTCGCCGCGAGCGAGCCGCTCGTGCAGGACCCGGTGTGCATCGCGTTCGGCGACTCGGGCGAGCTCGCGGTGTGCGAGATGCGCGCGTACATGCCCGACGTCGACGGCAACCGCGAGCGCGCGCCGCGCGGCGCGGTCGCGCTGCTCGTCGACGCCGACGGCGACGGGCGCTACGACGCGCGCCGCTCGATCGCGGACGGCCTCGTGCTGCCGCGCGCGGTCGCGCCGTGCCGCGGCGGCTGGCTCGTGATCGCGCCGCCGGAGCTCGTGTGGTTCGCCGACGAGGACGGGGACGGCGCGTTCGAGCGCCGCGAGGTCTGGGACCGCGGCCTCGGCGGCATCGACAGCCCCGAGCACGCGATCAACGGCCTCGTGCCCGCGTCCGACGGCCGCTACGTCTGCGCGAACGTGCCGTGGGACTACGCGTTCGACAACGATCGCTTCGTGCGCGTCGGCGCGAACGCGCGCGGCCAGTGGGGAATCTCGCTCGACGCGAGCGGCCGCCAGTACTTCAACTCGAACGAGGATCCGCTGCGCATGGCGGCGATCCCGCCGCGCTACGCGGTGCGCAATCCCGCGCTCGGCACCGCGGTCGGCGCGGACATCCGCGTGCTCGAGGATCGAAGCGTCGAGAGCGCGCGCGTCAACGCCGGCGTCAACCGCGCCTATCGCGACGGCGTGCTGCGCGCCGACGGGCGACTCGCGCGCTACACGGCCGCGTGCGCGCCGCTGTACGTGCCGCGCGAGCGCGTCGAGTTCCTCGGCGCGAACGCGAAGGACTCCGTGTTCGTGTGCGAGCCCGCCGGCAACCTCGTCGCGCAGGTCGAGCTCGCCGAGGACGAGCTGGGCCGCGCGAAGGGCGCGCCCGCGCGCCGCGACGACGGCCGCGAGTTCCTCACCTCGACCGACGAGCGCTTTCGGCCCGTTGCGCTCGCGCTCGGACCGGATCGCGCGCTGTACGTCGTCGACATGTACCGCGGCGTGATCCAGCACCGGCTGTTCGTCACGTCGTTCCTGCGCAAGCAGGTCGAGTCGCGCGGGCTCGCGCAGCCGACCGGGCTCGGCCGCATCTGGCGCGTGAAAAGCACCGGTTCGGCGCGCGCGGCGGCCGAGCGGCCGGATGCGCGCGAGCTCGACGCGATCCGCGCGAGCGAGAGCGCCTGCGCGACCGACGATGCGGTGCTCGCGAGCTGGAAGAGCGCCGCCGCGCGCTCGCCGCGCCTGCGCTGGCAGGTGCTGCTGTCGGCCGGCGAGCTGCCGACCGCGCGTGCGATCGCGCTGCTCGACGAGCTGTTGCGCGAGGACGGCTCGCGCCGCGAGTGGCGCGAGGCCGCGGTGTCGGGTCTGGCGGGCGAGGAGCTCGCGCTGCTCGAACGGATCGCGCGCGACCCCGCGTGGCAGGACCAGCGCCCCGGCCGCGCGGAGTTGTTCGAGCTGCTCGCGCGCTGCGCTGCGAAGCCGGCGCGCGCGGCGGACCTCGCGGCGCTCGCCGCGCTCGAGCGCGACGCGGC
>SCVU01000413.1 GCA_004296785.1 Planctomycetota bacterium | reverse complement strand
GGCTTCGAGACGTTCGACGGGCGCGACCTCGCGGACGTGCGCGAGCTGCGCGCGCACGCGGAGCGCGCGCTGCGCGAGGTCAAGCTGCGCGGCGGCAACGGCGCGCTGTACTACCGCGCGCTCGATCGGTCGAGCGGCCGCGCCGTCGAATCCGCGCTGCGCTGACGCGCGACTCCGCGCTGCGCTGACGCATCACTCCGCGCTGGCGCGCAGTTCGAGCCAGTTCGCGCGGTCGCCGGAGAAGCCGTCGCCGCCGTCATCCGCGACGAGCTCGAGCACTTTCACGCCGGCGACGTCGAGCGCCGGCAGCTCGAGCGGCGCGGCCGCGCCGCGCACGAGTGCGCTCTTCCACAGGCTCTTGCCGTCGCCGCGCACCTCGAACACGACCGAGCCCTGCGCCGGCAGGCCGCGCACGCTCGCATCGAGCGCGACGCGCCCGCGCAGGTGGCGAAAGCGCGCGCCGAGCTCGAACGAGACGCTCGACGGCGCGTGCATGCCGACGCCGCGCGCGACCACGCCCTGCAGCGTGCGCAGCGGCCCGCCCGCGGCGCAGCGATCCGCGCTCGCGTGCCAGACCATGCCGAGCTCGTCGCCGAACGGCTTGCACGGCTGCTCGCCGACGCGCGGCAACTGACTGATCCACGCGAAGCGGCCGTCGTCGCGCGCGAGGCCGGTCAGCGCGGACCACGACAGCCGCAGCGATTGGCCGCCGGGCCGCACGAGCTCGACGCCGCTCGAACCGAGGCCGACGAGCTCGCCGCGCAGCGCGCCGCCGCCGGCCAGGTCGAGCGCGACCGCCTGCGCGCCGGCCGCGCGCGGCTTGCGCTCGCCGATCGCCTCGACGTACAGCGCCGCGACCTCGGCCCACGCGATCGTGCGCACGCCGGATGCGCTCTCGAACTCGACGCCCGCGTCGGCGAAGCCGACCAGCGTGCCGTCGAGCCGGTCGAGACTGCCGCCGAGCGCGCGCAGCAATCGATCGCCGCTCGGCGGCGCCGCGAGCTCGAGCTCGCGACCCGCGGGGATGCGCGACGCGACGACGAGCGCGTCGAGATCGCCGAGCGGCAGCGCGACGATCGCGCCGCCGGGCAGCGTGACGAGCAGATCTTCCTTCGCGCCGCCGCGCAGCGCGCCATACAGCCGGTCGCCGTCGCGCAGCCGCAGCTCGGCCTGATCCGCCGCGTCGACGGCGGCGGTCGCGGGCAGTTCGAGCCACGCGCCGTCGCGCTGCCAGCGCGCGAGCGTGAGATCGGCCAGCGCGAGCGGCTCGCGCGCGCCCGCGAGCGACTCGAGCCGCGCGTCCGGGGCGCGCGCGGGGGCTTGGAGCAAAGGCGCGAGCGCGAGCAGTGCGAGGTGGCGCATGAGGGCGCGGATTCTAGGCTCGCGAACCGCGCTGGACTGCACTGCCAAAGCGACAGGACAGGCGGCGGCCCCTCGGCGCAGCTGCCGGTTTGACAGCTGGGCGCGACCCCGCGGATGCACGCAAGCTCAAGCGAAATCATGGGTTACGCGCCGACGGCTGGCGGCACCCTTCTTGCTTGCGCGGGCGCCACGCGCGAGCCGCCGCGACGCCCCCGGGAGACCGGTGGGTCGAGACGGCTCGCCGCGGTCGTTCGACGACCCCCGCCCCCCAATCGTTCACGCCCGCGAGCACTGCGCTCGCCGGCACCCTGCCTCCCCCCTGACCCGCTTGGTCGCCGGCTCCGCCGCGACCGCACGAGAAACGACAAGGACCTCTTCCATGGCGAAACAGATGCTCTTCGAGGCCGATGCGCGCGACGCGATCCGCCGCGGAGTCGAGAAGCTCGCGAAGGCCGTCACCAGCACGCTCGGACCGCGCGGCCGCAACGCGGTGCTCG
>SCVU01000412.1 GCA_004296785.1 Planctomycetota bacterium | reverse complement strand
TCGGCGAGCTGGTACCGAACGACGCGCCGGACGCCGCCAACCGCCTCGCCACGTGGTCAGCGCTCGTCGAACTCGTCGAGCCACACCGCGCGCCCGACGAACCGCTCAACGCCACGGTCCGCCGCCTCCTGGGCGACAACCTCGCCGTGCGAGTCCTCCTCATCATCCTGATCCAAGAACCCCGGGCCACGCAATGATCCGACCCGACGTAACCGCCTGGACGTTCAACGTCCTCGTCTCCTTCCGCCTCGGCGGACGCACCTACCAACCGGGCGACGTGCTGAACCGTCGCCGCCTCGCGATCGGTCCGCGCAAGATCCGCAAGCTGATCGACTCCGGCAAGATCGAAGTGGCCTAGCCCATGAGCAACCAATCCATGAACGACAACGACAACCTGTCCGCCACGAACCTCGATGCCGTGCTCGCCGACGCCGAGCGCGTCAGCAAGTCCGGCTCCGCGCCGCGCTACACGCGCGACCAAGCCGAGTCCGCCATGCTCGACCTCGCCGCGCGCGAGGCCCGAGAGGGCGAGGGCGTGTGCAACGCCTACGCGCGCTTGTGCAAGGGCGACGCGCGCATGGACGCGCTCTACGGGCTGGCCGAGGCGGCTTCCATCGCCGAGATCGAAGCTGCGACCAAAGCCGCGCCGCAGGACGACCGCTTCTACCCGATGCTGCTCGACCTTGCGCAGATGCGGAAGCGCGCTGGCGAAACGATCGAGGCTGCCTGCTCTCGCCTACTGGCCGAGGATCCCGTCGTCCGCGACGCCTACGCCGCGAGCCAAGGGCTGTGATCCGATGCAGCTCTCCGACCTCAGCCCGCCGACGCTCCGCGTGATCGCGGCGGCACTCGAAGCCAAGGCCCGCTACGGGATGCTCGGTCCGGGTTCCATCTCGAAGCTCGCCAAGCACGAGCCCGGCGCGAACGTCGAGCAAGCCCTGGCTTTCCTCGGGCTCGCGGGCCGCATGGAAGTCGGAGCCGACGCCGAACGCGCCTCGTGATCGCGCGCCTTCTCTCCATCCTCGCGTACAGCTTCGCGCTCGTCCGCGAGCGCCGCGAGGAACGCTCCACGCGAGGTCGTCGCCGTCGCTCGACGCGGACGCAACGCACATGATCGCCGTCGCCGAACTCACCCCGAAGCAGCGCGCCTCCCGCGCGCAGTGGGCGGATCCTCGCAGCCGGGCGCTCCTCCTCGCGCGCCAGCTCATCGCCTCCGAGCGCCGCCGCGTCGATCGACTCGTGCGCGACAATCTGCACCTGACGAAACTCGCGGGTAGCCACGGAGCCCGCTTGACCGGGCTCGACAAGGACGACCTCACCGCCGCCGCGTACTTCGGTCTGCTCCGCGCGGCTGAGACGTTCGACCCGACGAAGGGCGCGGCCTTCGGGACGCACGCCTACTGGTGGCAGCGAGCCACGATGCAAGAGGAGTTCTACAGGATGCGCTCGACCATCCGTGTCCCGCGCCGCTCCAAGCACCCGATCCCGAAGTGCAGCTCGCTCGACGTGGAGGGCGACGACGGCTCCACGATCGGCGCGGAGATCCCGGACGAACAGGCCGAGGATCCGGCCGTCGCTCTCCATCGGGCTGACCTCCGCGACGCGCTCGCCGCCGCGCTCGGCACGATCGACCCGATGGACGCGCTCGTGGTCGAGATGCGGTACGGCATCAACGGTGCGCCTCGCGAGCACTCCTTCGCCGAGATCGCCGAACGCCTCGGCGTATGCCCCGAATGGTCGCGCAAGATCGCGGAGCGGGCGCGTGAACAGCTC